>NZ_JBEXCW010000058.1:0-52730 GCF_040605435.1 Streptomyces sp. NPDC005574 | reverse complement strand
GATGTCTCCCCGGTGGTCCAGGCCGTCCCGCCCGGGGCCGCTCTGGTCGAGCTGAAGGGGGCGCTGCGCTACCACCGCCTCAGCCCCGGACGCCTCGGTGAGCGGGTGCGGGTGCGGTCGGTGGCCCTGCTGGGAGTGGACCTGCGTATCGGGATAGGCCCGAGCATCACGGTCGCGGCCACCGCCTCGGCACAGATCGACCAGCCCGGTGGCGTCCTGCTGGTGACCCCGCACGAGACCGCGGACTGGCTCGGGCCGCTCCCGGTGGAGGCCCTGCACGGCATCGGCCCACGCCAGGGCCAGATCCTCCGGGACTACGGCGTGCACTGCGTGGGACTGCTGGCCGCGATCCCCTCCGCCACCGCGCAGCGCCTCCTCGGCGGCCGCGCGGGACGCCAGGCGGCCGAGCGGGCGCGAGGCAGTGACCCCCGCCCGGTCGTCCCGCGCGAGCTCCCGCCCGCAGTCACCGTCCGCCAGCGGTTCACCGGCCGGCACGCACTCGACGGCCCCGCGGTGCGGGCCACGCTCCTGGACCTGGTCGTGCAGCTCGGCGCCCTGCTGCGCTCCCGCGACCAGGCGGCCGGAGAGCTGACACTCTCCCTGGGATTCGCGGGCGGCACGAAGTGGGAGACGACGCGGCGCCTGCCGGAGGTCTCCGCGCACGACGAGGACCTGCGCACCGTGGCCTACCGGGCGATGGACGCCGCAGGACTCCAGCGGGCACGGCTCGTGTCCATCACGCTGCGCGGCGGTCACCTGGTCGCCGGCGAGCAGGTGACCGAGCAGATCAGCCTGGACCAGGCCCGGGAGAACCGGCTACGCGTCGAGACGGTCGTCGACCGGGTGCGCGGCAAGTACGGGCACCGCGCGATCGGGCCAGCCGCGACCCTGCTTTCACCCTGCGGCGTTCCTCACGCGCCGCCTTGTTGGCGGCGCGGTCCTGGTCGCGGTCCTTGCTGCGATCGGCGAGGTTGGCGGCCTGGTTCGCGCCGCGCCGCTGCTGCCGGGCGGCCTGGCGGGAGGCGGCGCGTTCCTGGCGGCCGCGGGACCGCTCCGCCCGGGGGCTGGAAGCCGGAGAGTCCTTCCGGCGGCTGGAGGCCGGCGAATCCTTCGACTTGCCGCCGTCCCCCTTCCCTTTGCCCGACCCGGAGCCTCCAGAGCCGTTTGGGCGGCCTTTGGAGTCCCCAGATGGCTTATTGCCCTTCGGACCGCCCCTGCCTCCGCCAGCGGAACGATCAGAGCCCTTCCCGGTGCCCTTGGGGGAGTTGCCACCCCCGGAGCCGCGCCCGGAACTGCCGGACCCGTTGTTGCGGCCTGAGCCGCCGGAGCTGCCGCCGCCCCCACGCGTACCGCCCCCACCGCCGGCCTTCGAGCGGCCGCCCTTGTCGGCGCCTGTACCGGAACTGGAGGACCGCGCCGCGTCGGCCTTGCCGCGCGCCGTCGCCTTGTCGGCTTTCGCTTTCATCTGCGCGGTGTGGAGCTTCGCGTTCTGCTCCATCATTGCCGTTTCCTGGGCGGTACGGGCCTCCAAAAGCGCGGCTTTGCGCGCTATTTCAGCCTCACGGAACGGGGCTTCCCCCGCGTGCCGGTCCCGTGCCACTTCGAGCCGGTATTCCAGCCAGTCACCGAGGCGATCGGCGAGGGACCGAGGTTGCCCGTATTCCCCTTCCTCATATTCTTCGTCGTCAGAGTCCGGAACGTCAGGCATTCCCGTTTCACGCAAAGCCATTTCCGGAGAAATAGGCCCGCGTACAGCCGGGAGTTCCATTGTCGTCTCCGCCGGGGACTCCGGTGGGACGACGCTGCCCGGACCACTGTCGGGTGGTTCGGAATAGAAGAGATCCCCGCCGTCGGGAGCATCCGGCATTCCGCCGGAATCACTGCCCCTGGTGGGGAGGTTGATCACGTTGCTGTCGGTGTCGTCGGACACGCGACTCCCTCCTCCTGGGCTTGACAGTCGGCACGCGCCTCGCGTACGCGCGTGCGCGCCACGCGCGACACGCGTCACGCGCGGCACGCGTTGGGATCGCCGAAGGGCCGTCCCCGGGATCGGAGACGGCCCTTCGTGACGAGACGCGAGGTGGCTAGCCGGAGTGACGGCGGTGGACGTTCTGCAGGGCGAGCACGGCGTCACGGATGTACGCCGTGTCTCCGCCGCGGTAAGCCTGCGTGCCCCGGATATTCACAACCCGGAGCCAGGCATAGAAAGTGCCGAGTTCATTTCCGTGCTGCGCAATCAAATCCTGTTTGATTTTCCGCTCGTGTTCCGCACGGTTGAACGCCTTCCGCTCTGCCTTTGTGAGCGGGCGACCTGCACTCACGCCGACTCCTTGCGGTCCAGGTTGTAAATCGACGTGGGGCCACCATAGCCCGTATTCGGGCTCTGCGCACCCTGCTGTCCAGGGTCCGGTGCGCCCTGGAGTGACGGGTTGTTTTTACGCGCCTTGAGCTGCTCCTTTTCCTTTCGACTTTTCTTGACCTCCAAGCTTCACCGGTGAGGCCATGACCTTCTCCTTCTCCGTCTGTTTCTGCCATGCGCACGCTTGTGCGGTCGGTCATGGCGGATTGAGCATGGTCGTGCCGGCTCTTTCCAGGCCCGGGAGCTTCCAGCCCCCAGGACCTGGACGGCAGGCGGCCGGGTCTATGCCGAGAGCTCGGCCCGGTGGGCCTCCAGCACGTCGCGGAGGGAGACCGGCGCGCGGCCGGTGAGGTCCTGGACCGCGGTGCTCGGCTGGTCGAGCCAGCCTTCGCGCGAGGCGACCCCGAAGGACGCGATCCACGGGGCGACCGGCTCGGGCAGTCCGGCTGCGACAAGCCCGGCGATCAGCGCGTCGTCGTCGACCTGGACGACCTCGACCGGTGCGCCGGTGAGCGTCGTGCCGAGTGCGGCGAGGTCGGCGGCGGAGACCGCGGCGGGCCCGGTGATGTCGTAGGCCACTCCGGCGTGCCCCTCGCTCGTCAGTACGGCGGCGGCCGCCGCGGCGCAGTCCTCGCGGGCGACGTAGGCGATGGCGCCGTCCCCCGCGTTGGTCACGAGCCGGCCCGAGGCGACGGCCTGGGCGACGGTCTGGATCTGGTTCTCGGCGTAGAGGTTGTTGCGCAGGAACGTCCACGCGAGCGGGCTCGCACGCAGTGCCTCTTCGGTCTCCCGGTGCGCGTCGGCGGCGGCGGCCGGGTTGCCCTTCTCAGGGCGGTACAGCGACGTGTAGATCACGTGTTTGACGCCGGCGGCGACCGCGGCGTCGATGGCCGACCGGTGCTGCGCCACGCTCTGGCCGACCGCGTCGGTGCTGATGAGCAGCAGGCGCTCGACGCCGGCGAGCGCCACGGCCAGCCCGGCCGGATCGTTGAAATCGGCCGGCCGGACGTCGGCACCGCGGGCAGCGGCGTCGGCCAGCCCGTCCGGGCTGCGCGTGAGCAGGACGACGTCGGCGGGCGAGACCTGGTCGAACAGAAGGGCGGTGACCTGACGGCCGAGGTGGCCCGAGGCGCCGGAGACAGCGAGCTTCACTGGGTGCTCCTATTTGTAGCCAACATGAGTGCGAATATTTGTAGCCGCCTTGACTACGAATAGAACTGTAGCAGGTGCGGATGCGAATCTGAGAGAATGGCTGGATGAGCCGCCCCACCAACACCCAGTTCGCCGTCGGCGTGCACGTCCTCACGCTCCTCGCGGGCCGGCCCGACCAGCCGATGAGCTCGGACGCCACGACCGACAGCGTCAACGCCAGCCCCGTGTACGTCCGCCGGGTACTCGGCCAGCTGCGCGAGGCCGGGATCGTCATGTCCCGCTCCGGGCCGCACGGCGGCTGGACACTCGCCCGCGCCGCCGCCGACATCACGCTCGGCGACGTCTGGCGGGCGATCCAGGGAAACGATCCGGTGCTCGCCCTGCACACCCCGGCCCCCGACTGCCGCGTCGGCCGGTCGGTGCAGTCCTCGCTCGCCGACCTCGAGCGCCGCACGGCGCACGCCGTCGAAAACGAGCTGGACAGCGTGACGCTGCAAGATGTGGTCCGCGACGCGATCGCCGCGACGCGGTCCTAGCCCGGCTCGCCGTCCACCGCCGTCCAGGCCACCATCGAGACGCTCCTCGGCAACTGGCACGCCACGCTGCGGCTCTGCCAGTTCGACATCCAGCCGATGGTCAAGCTGTACGGCACTGCTTTCGGCCTGTCCGACGAGGACCTGGCCATCGCCGCCAAGCAGTACAAGGAACTGCTCGCCTCCTTCGCCGCCTGAGCGCACTCTCACGTCGAGAGCGGCCCTCGCCGATCTCGACGCAGCGGTGACGGGCCCTACCAGCCTCCGGTCGCTCTTCGCCGGATCGGCGCCGAGCGACCGGAGACCAGTATCGGCGGCGACCGTGTCGTGAAACAGCGACCGGTCGTCGCCGAGCACCGTCGGCACGGCGACTCTGGAGTCGCAGCGTGAGCACGTCCGCCGACCCGGGCTCCCTATCTCCACCCGGGCCGGTCTTCGTAGCGGATGGGCACATATCAGGAGCGTGACCTCGGCTCGGTGTGTCGGGCTCGTGAGGGCAGGGGCCAGACCCTGCGACAGGGTCCGGCCTGGACGTCAGCGAGACTCACTGCGCTTATGCGCGCTTGTCGCCCGGCGGCGGCCGACAGGTGGTACCTGAACGCGGGCGGTATCGGCTCTCCGGTTACAGCGGCTACCAGCGCCTCAGCGACGGTCCGCGCCTCTGTGCTGCCGTGCTGCCGTGCTGCCGTGCTGCCGTGCTGCCGTGCTGGGACAGACGCGCACATTCAGACGGCGCGGCGTAGCGTATGGGGCGCAGCGGACCGGCCCGCCCCGCGAGGGTCGAACAACGGCCGGCCCCGTGCGCAGCCGTCCACTTCCCCGACGATGGAGCGCCCTCCATGACAGCACGTCTTCGCCAGCTCGGAGGAGGCCGTGCGGCGGCCCTGCGTACCGGTGTCCCGCTCGTCACCATGATGCTGGCCGCACTCACCTGCGCCGAACCGGCCGCCCAGGCGCAGGCCGGACACCTGCCGCCCGCCATCGCGGCGTCTGCCCCGGCCTCCTCGGCCACCACCTGCGCCAATCGGTTCTACGACGGCATGACCCAGGCGCAGCGCATAGGCCAGCTCTTCATGGGCGGGGTGTCCGCAGCCCGTCCCAGCGCGGTCGACCTGCGCACGCTCCGCGATCACCACGTCGGCTCCGTCATGCTGACCGGGCGCAGCAGCGCCGGCACCAGGGCGACGCGCAAGCTGGTGGACGGCTTCCGCGGCCAGGCGGACACCGTCTCCGGCCGACGGGTGGGTCTCCTGGTCGCGACGGACCAGGAGGGCGGCCAGGTGCAGGTGCTGAGCGGCCCCGGCTTCTCGGTCATACCGAACGCCCTGACGCAGGGCAGCTGGTCGACGTCGACGCTGCGCAGCCGGGCCGCGGGCTGGGCGGGCCAGTTGAAGTCCGCCGGGGTCGACCTCGACCTGGCCCCCGTCGCGGACGTGGTGCCGGCGAGCCTCGGCACACGCAACGCGCCCATCGGGCGCTACTACCGCGAATACGGCCACACGCCCGACACCGTCGCCTCGCACAGCGGAGCGTTCGCCTCCGGGTTCAAGCAGGCACGTGTGATGACCACGCTCAAGCATTTCCCCGGACTGGGCCGGGTGATCGGCAACACCGACACCACCGCGAACGTCGTGGACTCGGTGACGTCCGCCACCAGCACCTACCTCACGCCCTTCCGGTCCGGCATCAAGGCCGGTTCGCCGTTCGTGATGGTCTCCTCGGCCACCTACACCAAGATCGACGCACACCACATCGCGGCGTTCTCACCCACGGTCATCCGCAAGCTGCTGCGCACCCAGCTCGGCTTCAAGGGCGTGGTCATCTCCGACGACCTCGGACAGGCCGTCGCTCTACGGTCCTTTACGCCGGCCCAGCGAGCGGTCGACTTCCTCGCCGCGGGCGGCAATCTGATCCTCACTGTGAAGCCGTCCACCGTGCCCGCTATGGCGCACGCCGTCAGCGCCCGGATGCAGAGGGACTCCGCATTCCGCGCCGACGTCGCCGACAGCGTGCACCGGATCCTCATGGCGAAGGCCGGCGCCGGACTGCTCAGCTGCGGCTGAGCAGCCGGACAGCGGCCGGGACGGCGTTCGTCACGCGAGATCACACGGACACCTACTCCGCGCTCCGCAGTCCGGGCGGTGGGAAGAAGCGGCTTCGCGGGTCGGCACGTGGCGTCCAGTGCTCCCGCCGCGCCGCCAGTCGGCCATGGCCCACTGCAGCCAGTGCGGTACCGCTTGGTCCCCGTCTCGGAGTCCTTTTCAAATGTCACGCCCAGATCAGGAGCGATGCGACGGTGAGGGCTGCCTGGAAGGACGCGATACCGCGTCACTGCTTCCGGCGGTAAAGCACCGTTCCACTACGTGGCGACCTTTGTAGAGCTGCCTGTCGAAGGTCGGCGGGCGTCCTCCTCGGCTGCCGCGTCCGAGCCGGTTACGGACCTGGTCGGCCCGCTCGGGGATGGTGTGGCCGATGTTGTGCCGTCGCAGCCAACCGCATCGCCGGCAGCCGCTGGGCGGTGGAGGAATGCGGTCGCCGAACTGTCCGTCGAGATCACCGAGGAACTGCGTGGCGAGATCCGACGCCAGGGCCAGCACTGACGCTGGCGCCGACACCGAGAAGGACGCCTCCCGGCAGCGGCAGACACAGGACGCTCACAGTCAGGCGGGGCTGGAAGCACGCGCGCGGGGAGGCGCTCGAGCTGGCCGCGCGCTTCGACGAGCGCAACGGCAGACCTCGACGCCCTGGATACGGTGCAGGCCGGCCGTACGCCGCTGCGCGAGACTCCGATACGCAAGGTCCTGCCCCCCGTCACCGCCCTGGCAATGGTGCCGGTCGTCTGGCACCTGCTGATGTGAGCGAACTCGCCCCCGACTACGAGCGGTCCGCCCTCTCCGACGTCTGGGGCGAGGCGCGCGATGCCTGGGTTCAGGGCACTCTGCTCGACTACATCCGGACCAGCGTCTCGTGTGGTCTGCTCGGCTTCGTGCTGGCGCTCGCCATCGGCACGCCGCTCGGTCTGCTGGTCGCCCGGGTGGCGTTCGTCCGGGCGGCCATCGGCCCCGTCCTGTCCGGCCTGCAGTCGCTGCCGTCCGTGGCCTGAGTGCCGCCTGCGGTGGTCTGGTTGGGCCTGAGCGACTCGATGACGTACGTCGTGACCCTGTTCGGCGCGGTCCCGTCCATCGCCAACGGCCGTCGCGGACATGGACTCAGATCCCGCCGCTGTTCCTGCGGGCCGGCCGGACGATGGGCGCGACCGGCCTGCGCGGGGCCTGGCACATCGTGATGCCCGGGCGCTGCCCGGCTGTCCGGCGGGACTCGGGCAGGGCTGGGCGTTCTCCTGGTGGTCCCGGACGGCCGCCGAGATCATCGCCTCCTCGCCCGCCCTGGGCGTCGGTCTGGGCCAGTTGCCGGAGAACGGGCGACACCACTCCAGCATGCCGCGGGTGTTCCTGGCCCTCTTCCTGATCCTGCTCGTCGGTACTGCCATCGACCTGCTGATCTTCAGCCCGCTGGAGCGGTGGGTGCTGCGCAGCCGCGCTCTGCCGGCCACCCTCTGGGCGAACGAAGCCGATCGAGAAGGGGCGCGCGCCCGATCCCGTCAGCCATCGAGGCACCACCCCCGGCACCGGCCCGCGCAGGCATCATCGCCTCACAGCGGAGCCTGATGGTGAGCAGGTGGGCCCCGACCACCTGGGGCGCGTGCGGAGAGTCAGCTTCGGCAACTCTCGCGCTGAGCGCGTCGCCGGTTCGCGTGGACCGTAGACCCGCAGCTGGCAGATCTTCCCGTCAGCCCGACACAACACCAGGTCAGCGGGACATCTGGTGATGTGCCAGGTGGCGCAACACTCCGGCAACACCGCTTTCCCTACCGGATGGGTATGGTCCGCAACATGTCTTCCACCGACCGCATCCGAGACCACGCCGGCCAGGGCGCGACCACCGTCGCCGCCCACCGTGCGCGGCGTCGGCTGCGTGCGGACCGGGCACGCCAGCTCGCCGACCTGCTCCGCCACCAACTCCTGGCCGGGCAGTTCCCGGACGGCGCGCTTCCTCACGAGACGACCCTCGCCACGGACTACAGCGCCTCCCGCAACACCGTGCGCGAGGCCCTCGACCTTCTTCGCGCCGAGGGCCTGGTCGAACGCCTCCCCGGCGTCGGCACGGTCGTCGTGGCCCAGAAGTACCCCCACGGACTCGACCGGCTGTTGGGCCTCGCGGAAACGCTGCGCGAACACGGCCACGTCACCAACGAGATCCGCACCATGGGCCCCGTCCCCGCCCCGTCCCCGGTGGCCGACCGCCTGTACCTCCCACCCGGTACCGACGTCCTCTACGTCGAGCGTCTGCGCCGGCTGAACGGTCTGCCCCTGTCCCTCGACCTCACCTACATTCCCCTCGACATCGGCACCGCCCTGCTCGGCGAGGACCTGGAGAACACCGACATCTTCCGGCTCCTGGAATCCCTCACAGGCCAGCGTCTCGGCCACGCCGAGATCAGTCTGGAGGCGGTGAACGCGGACACTCACTCCGCCGCCGTGCTGCAGGCACCGCGTGGTGCGGCCGTCCTGATGCTGGAACGCCTCACATACCTGGCCGACGGCCGACCCGTCGACCTGGAGTTCATCCGCTTCCGCGGCGACCGCATCTCGATGAGCGGTCTGCTGCGCCGGTCCCTGTAAACACCCCGCTCGCGCACATTTCTGGAGACAGCCATGCCCTTGGTGCCCCAGCGGGCCGACGTGCCCGTGACCATCGACCAGTCGAAGTGCATCGACGGCTGCACGCTCTGCGTGGACATGTGCCCGCTGGACTCCCTCGCCATCGACGAGAGCAGCGGCAAGGCCTACATGCACGTCGACGAGTGCTGGTACTGCGGCCCGTGCGCGGCCCGCTGCCCCACCGGAGCCGTCACGGTCAACATGCCCTACCTGCTCCGGTGAAAGGCCGATCTCCCATGAAACGCATCGGGCTTGCCGCTTCCGCTGCCCTGCTCCTCCTTCCCCTGACCGCCTGTGGCGGCAGCGCCGTGGCGGGTGACGGCTCCACGGTCACCGTCACCGTCGGCTACCAGTCCAAGACGATCAACACGGTCACCGCGGGCACCCTGCTGCGCTCCCTCGGTTACTTCGAGAAGGACCTCGACGCCCTCCACGACGGACACACCTACAAGGTCGTCTGGCAGGACTACGCCACCGGTGCCCCCATCACCGCGCAGATGACCGCCGGAAAGATCGACATCGGCTCGATGGGGGACTTCCCGCTCCTCATCAACGCCGCCCGCGGAAAGCAGCTCGGCCGCCCCACCCATCTGGTCTCCGTCACCGGCTACAACCTCCGCGGCGGCCTCAACACCATCGTCACCGCACCGAGCTCCAAGCTGGCCTCCCTGACGGACCTGAAGGGCAAGAAGGTTTCCACGAGCATCGGCTCCGCCGCCGACGGCACACTCGTACGGGCCCTGCAGCGCGCCGGAATCGACCCGAACCAGGGCATCGAGAAGCTCAACCAACAGCCCGCCGTGGGCGCGTCGGCCCTGACCGCCGGCAGCGCTGACGCACTGTCGCAGTTCGTCGCCTGGCCCGGTCTGCTCACCTATCAGGGCAGGGCGAAGGCCCTCTACGACGGCGCCCAGCTGAACCTGCCCACCTTCCACGGTGTCACCGCCCGCGAAGACTTCGCGAAGAGGAGCCCGGCCGTGCTGGAGGCCTTCCTGAAGGCCCAGGCTCAGGCCACCGGATATCTCAACACCCACCCCGTGGCCGCCGCCGAGAAGGTCGCGAACGCCACGGGCCTGCCCGCCGAGGTCGTCTACCTCTACAACGGCGCCCACGGCATCTCCACCTTCGCCCCGGCCGTCAAGCCACAGCTCGTCTCCGCGCTCAAGCAGGACGTGTCGGTCCTGAAGGCGGCGAAGCTGACCGGCGATGTGGACGTGGACTCCTTCGTCGACGACCAGTACGTGAAGAAGGCCCTCGGGGCGTCGTACGCGGAGCAGCTCGCCGCCGCTCCCCCGGCGGCCGCGAGCGAGGCGTGGCCGAAGGGCGCGGAGGAGACCAGGGCCTTCAAGTCGCCGGCGGGGCTGCTGAGGTACGTGGCCGCCCACCGCGACGGCATCCGCGCCGCCTACGTCCCCGACGCCACCACCGGCACCCTCTGGTTCGCCGACAAGGCGGTCTGGGTGGCCGACGGAGATCAGCTCCTGCCGTTCGTCGCCCCGGCGACCGCACAGGCGTACACCTCCGCGCATGGCGGCGCCCGCGTCATCACATACGCCGACGCCCTGGAGCGTGCCGCATGAGCCGACCCGCGCCGCGAGCGGCCGGCCACCGGCGGCCGCTCCCGCCGATCAGCCGGTATGCGCTGCGGGTGGCCGCCCTCGCGGCCGCCCTCGGCCTCTGGCAGCTCCTGACCGCCCTGGACGTCGACCTGTGGCTGCGCTTCTCGCAGTTCCCCACGGTCACCGATGTCACCCACGCCTTCGCCGACCGCCTGGCCGGGGCGGACTACTGGACGGACCTCACCGACAGTCTGACCCGCATCCTCTCCGGCTTCCTGCTGGCCGCGGTGCTGGGCGTGGCGGTGGGCGTGCTCGTGGCCCGCTCCCGTCTCGCCCAGGACCTGCTGGGCCCGCTGCTGGAAGTGGCCCGCCCGATCCCGGCGATCGCCCTGGTCCCCGTCGCGATCCTCCTCTTCCCCTCCAACGAACAGGGCATCGTCTTCATCACCTTCACCGCCGCCTTCTTCCCGGTCCTGGTCTCCACCCGGCACGCGGTGCGCGCGCTGACCCCCGTGTGGGAGGAGGCGGTGCTCACGATGGGCGGCGGCCGGTGGCGGATCCTCGGCTCGGTCGTCCTGCCGGGCGCCCTGCCCGGCATCTTCGGCGGCCTGTCGGTCGGCATCGGCGTCTCGTGGATCTGCGTCATCTCCGCCGAGATGATCTCCGGCCAGTACGGCGTCGGCTACCGCACCTGGCAGGACTACACGATCGTCAACTACCCGGGCGTCTTCGTCGGCATGGTCACCATCGGTGTCCTCGGCTGGCTCACCTCCACCGCGGTGGAACTCCTGGGCCGACGCCTGACCCGGTGGCTGCCGCGTACGTCATACGTCCCCGGAGCCCGGCCGGCGGCACCGCGCACACTCCCGCCCGCCCGGCCGGCCCTCACCGCTGCGGGTACAGACCAGCCCTCCGACGCCGGGGAGGCACGCGATGAGCACCTCGTCTGACACCAAGCCCGACCGCCGTACGGTGGACAACGCGCCGTCCCCGGTACGCGGCACCCGGCTCACCCTCCACGCCGCCACGCTCGGCCGCCCCGGCGCCCCCGTCCTGGATGGCGTCGACCTGGACATCGCACCGGGTGGCATTCTCACCGTCGTCGGCCCGTCAGGCTGCGGCAAGTCGACCCTGCTGCGCACCCTGGCGGGCCTGCTGCCCCCGCTAGCCGGACGGATCACCCAGGACGGGCATCCCCTGGCCGGCCCCACGGCCGAACGCGCCCTGATCTTCCAGGAGGACGCCCTCCTCCCCTGGCGCACCCTGCGCGCCAACGTGGAACTTCCGCTGGCCATCAGCGGATTGTCACGCGCGGAACGCCGCACTCAGGCGGCAGCGTGGCTGGCCCGGGTCGGAATCGCCGAACAGGCACGGCAGTTGCCGCACCGAGTGTCCGGCGGGCAACGTCAGCGCGCCCAGTTGGCCCGCGCCCTGGCAGCGCGTCCGCACGCCGTCCTGATGGACGAACCCTTCGGCGCCCTCGACGCCCAGACCCGGGCCGGCATGCAGGACCTGCTGGTGGAGGTTCTGCACGGAACGGGCGCGACCGTCGTCTTCATCACCCACGACGTGGACGAGGCCCTGTTCCTCGGCGACCGGGTGGCCCTGCTCGGCTCCGGCCGCCTGATCGCGGTACGAGACGTGCCCCGCCCGCGCGACCGCGCCGCCCATGACGATCCGGCGCGTATCGCCCTGCGGCGCGACGTCCTCGCGTCACTCGGTTCTTGAAAGGCACCCCGATGGAGACCCCCCTTCAGATCCCGACCCTCGCCGACGCCGAGGAGATCCGCTGCGACGTCCTCGTCATCGGCGGCGGCACCGCCGGCACCATGGCCGCCCTGACCGCCGCCGAGCACGGCGCGAACGTGCTCCTGCTGGAGAAGGCCCACGTCCGCCACTCCGGCGCGCTCGCCATGGGTATGGACGGTGTCAACAACGCGGTCATCCCGGGCCGCGCCGAACCCGACGACTACGTCGCCGAGATCACCCGCGCCAACGACGGCATCGTGGACCAGTCCACGGTCCGCCAGACCGCCACCCGCGGCTTCGCCATGGTGCGGCGCCTGGAGTCGTACGGTGTGAAGTTCGAGAAGGACGAGCACGGCGACTACGCGGTCCGCCAGGTCCACCGCTCCGGCTCCTACGTGCTGCCGATGCCCGAGGGCAAGGACGTCAAGAAGGTCCTGTACCGGCAGCTGCGGCGGCGCGAGATGCGGGAGCGGATCCGCATCGAGAACCGGGTGATGCCGGTGCGGGTGCTCACGGCTGACGGGCGGGCTGTCGGAGCGGTGGGCTTTCACACCCGCACGGGCGCCTTCGTCACCGTCCGCGCGGGCGCCGTGATCCTGGCGACCGGCGCCTGCGGCCGCCTCGGTCTGCCTGCCTCCGGTTACCTGTACGGCACCTACGAGAACCCGACCAACGCGGGCGACGGCTACGCGATGGCCTACCACGCGGGCGCCCGGCTCACCGGCATCGAGTGCTTCCAGATCAACCCGCTGATCAAGGACTACAACGGCCCCGCCTGCGCCTACGTCGCCAACCCTTTCGGCGGCTACCAGGTCAACCGGCACGGCGAACGCTTCGTCGACTCCGACTACTGGTCGGGCCAGATGATGGCCGAGTTCGCGGCGGAGGTGGCGAGCGACCGGGGGCCGGTGTACCTGAAGCTCAGCCACCTCCCCGAGGAGTCGCTCTCCGCGTTGAAGTCGATCCTTCACTCGACCGAGCGTCCGACCCGGGGCACCTTCCATTCCGGCCGGGGCCACGACTACCGCACCCACGACGTCGAGATGCACATCTCCGAGATCGGCCTGTGCGGCGGTCATTCGGCCTCGGGGGTACGGGTGGACGACCACGCCCGTACGACCGTGCCGCGGCTCTACGCCGCCGGAGACCTGGCCTGCGTGCCGCACAACTACATGATCGGCGCGTTCGTGTTCGGGGACCTGGCGGGAGCCGACGCGGCCCAACATGTACCGTACGAAGGGGAGTTGCCCGCCGAGCAGCTGCGCGAGGCGCACGAGCTGATCTACCGCCCGCTGCGCAACCCGGACGGGCCGCCGCAGCCCCAGGTCGAGTACAAGCTGCGCCGCTTCGTGAACGACTACGTCGCCCCACCGAAGTCCGGCGCCCGTCTCTCCCTCGCCTTGGAGGCCTTCGAGCGGATGCGAACCGAGATCTCCGCGATGGGCGCCCGCACACCGCACGAACTCATGCGCTGCGCCGAGGTCACCTTCATCCGCGACTGCGCGGAGATGGCCGCACGCGCATCGCTGGCCCGCACCGAGTCGCGCTGGGGCCTCTATCACGACCGCATCGACCACCCGCGTCGCGACGACGCGTCCTGGTTCCACCACCTCGACCTGCACAAGTCCACTTCTGGTGCGATGGAGTTCACGGCTCGTCCCGTGGCTCCCTACCTGGTTCCGGTTGACGGCTTCACCCCAGTCGGCGGCCTCTCCCGGCACCTCGGCGAGGTTCACCCGGAACAGGTGGCGACAGCAGGGACCCGGGAAGCGTCGCCGGTGGCGTTGCGAGAGAAGTTGACCGTGGCCGACACAGCCGCCCACCCCCGCGCCGACGCGGACGTGCCGGCCACACCTCGCCTGCTCGAACTCCTCTCTCTCGCAGAGGACGAGCCTGATCTCTCCATGCTCGCCGCCTACTTGACGGACCCCGAGCCCGGCGTGCGCCGGACGGCCGTCACGGTCCTGACAGAGAGTGTGCCGCCGGGTACCGGCCCTGCACTGGCCGCGGCGCTCACCGACCCCGACGCCGGCGTCCGTGCTGCCGCATCCGCCTCACTGCGCGAACTGGTCGAGACGCTTTCGCCGGAACCGGCCCTGCGCGACGGCCTCGCCGCCGCCCTGTCCGAGGCCGACCCCGCCGTCCGTGCCGCCGCGCTGGACGTGCTGCGTGCCCTGCGGCTCGGTGACACCGAGTTGTTCGCGCGCTCCCTGTCGGACTCCGACATCGCCGTACGCATCGCGGCCGTGCGCGCCCTCGTGTCGGTCGACGCCGCCGCGGAGGTGGCCCGCGCGGCCGTCGATCCGTCCCGCGAGGTCCGTGTCACGATCATCAAGGCCCTGGCCACCTTGAGCCCAGGCTCGGCCATGGCCGGCCCGGCCCTCGCCGCGCTCGTCGATGACCCCGACGCCCTGGTGCGCGGGGCCGCCTACGAGGCTCTCGGTACGACGGGCTGCCCTCCGGCCCTGACCGCACGCGCCGAGACAGCCCTGTCCGACCTGGCCTGGCAGGTACGGGCGGGCGCCGCCACCGCTCTGTCCGTCGCGGACTCCGACCTGGCCGTGCCGGCCCTCGCCAAGGCCCTCACCGACCTGAACGCCGACGTCCGCAAGGCGGCCGTACTGGCCCTCACCCGGCATCGTGCCGTCGAGGACGCCCGAGTCGCCCTGACCACCGCGACGACGGACTCGGACGCGGACGTCAGGGCCTATGCGGCGCGGGCGCTGTGACGACGACCTGCCGTGCGCTGAGAAGGCGTCCCGTAGTGGATCCGCCGGAGGCTGTAGTGGTGACTGGTCGGCCGGTGGAGGTTGCCCAAGTCGCGTGGTGCGAGGGAACGAGGGCGGCCGGCGCGTCCGGGGAGTCCACATCGTCCGGGCTGCCGCCGACGGCGGCGGGGAACTCCGCACCGATCACGGTACCGATGTCCGGGACGCCAAGAACGACGCCGGCGAGTCCGGGCCCACGAAACCGACCAGCGGTGAGCTTGCCCGTCTCGGAGATCCGCTCGTTCACCGGACGTCCGGTCAGGGATTCGTCCAGGCCTCGGGGTCCTCCGCGAGGCTCAGGACCTCGTCGGGCAGCTTGGCCGCGGCCACGTGGGCCAGGGTGACCTCGCCGAGGACCTTACGGACGTTGGCGCGAACGGCGACCCACAGCGGCAGGAGCGATTCCGCGGGACCGCAGTAGGAGAGCTCGGGTGGGCGCACTCCCCGCACCGAGACCAGGGGACCGTCCGCCACGCGGATCACGTCCGCGATGGCGATGGAGTCCGCCGGGCGGGCGAGCCGGTAGCCACCCTTGCCGCCCCGCTGGCTGACCACGAGACCGCCCCGGCGCAGATCGCCGAGGATGCCCTCCAGGAATTTGTGCGGGATGCCCTGCGCCGCGGCGATCGCCTCGGCCTTGAGCGAGGCCTCGTCGCCTGCCGCGGCAAGCTCCAGTGCCGCCCGCACCGCATAGTCCGCCCGCGCCGAGATCCGCATGCCCCGATTATCCATCACAGCCGTGTCCACCTGTCACCGGCTGCGCCGTCAGGCAGGGAGGGTGAACGGCGGATGTGCGCCGTTGAGGAAGTAGTCTCCGACCTCGCGCAGCCTGTGAGCGACGGGCTCACGCAGGGTGTGCGTCCGGGCGTTGCGCCAGAAGCGGTCGAAGCCGTGCCTGGCGGACGCGGCGTCGGCGCCGATGACATCCAGGGCGCGGGTGGTGATCTCGTGCGCGGCCCGGGAGGCGACAGACTCGGCCACGCTCGCGAGGACGGCGATCTCCGCGCACTCCTCGTCGTCGAGATCCTCGCCCCGTACGAGGCCGCGCAACAGGGCGTCCACCGCCTGCTCGGCGACGGCGGACGCGGCACGTGCGACGACGGTGAGCTCGCCGTACGCGGTCAGCGCGTGCGGATCTTGCGGCGGGCTGTCCGGCCAGGGCTGAGGCGACAACGGCTGCCAGGGGGACCTCATGCCTCTTCCGTACTCGCGAACCTCGGCCAGCAGGCCCTCGGCCACGCCAAGACAGAACTGCACGGAGACCAGACGCGCGGTCGGCGCGGCCAGGGAGGAGAAGGGTGACAGGACGCCCTCGTCCGGCGAGAGGGAGCCGAACACGTCGTCCGCCGCGACCGGTACGGAGTCGAACTCCACGGCGCCACCCGCTGCCAGCCGCTGGCCGAAGGTGTCCCCGCTGCCGCCGCTCACGACACCCGGGTGGGTGGGGTCGACGAGGACGGCCAGCGGCTCACCGGTGCCGTTCTCGTCGGCTCGGACCACCAGCCGGTCGGCGGTCCCGACCCCGGTGGCATACACCTGGTGGCCGTTCAGCAGATATCCGCTCGCCGTGGGGGTCAGGACGAGGGGTGGTTCGTGCGAGGCGATTCCGCCTCCCCAGCACCACTGCCCCGCTGTCGAAGCCCGCTCGATGCGGGCGGCACGCGCGGGGCCGGCGAAGAAGCGGGCGCTGAAGGACAGGAAGTAGTGGTGGCCCAGCAGTTGGCCGATGGCCCCGTCGGCCGCGGCGACGGTACGAACGACCGCGTAGGCCGTGCGCCAGTCCGCTCCGCCTCCCCCCTGCTCGGCCGGTGCCAGCAAGGTCAGCAGCCCCGACTCGCGCAGCCGTGCGACCTCCTCGCGCGGTGCTTTGCCTGCCTGTTCGCGCTCTGCCGCGTCCGTGGCCAGGTCGTCCGCCGTTTCACGGGCTATGTGCAGCCAGTCGACCTGCCCGGCTCCCGCATCGGTCGCCTCATCCGCCGTCACCGTCATATCCGCACCCGCTTCATGCGACTGCGGCTGTCTCTACGGCTCACTGCTGTGGGCATGGCGTCTTCCTTCAGGGGGCCGAGGACGACGCGGTGCCCGGCGAGGCGGTGTGGGCGTGGAACGGTGCGCGGTGACGCGTCGGCCTAGTCATCCTCACTCTCCTCTGCGCCCACCGTCAACAATTCCCTAGTAATTCGATAGGAAAACTAGGGATACTACAGCGCTCAGGGTGATTCACGCCGCCGGATGGCGAGTTCGCGGTGGTGGGCGGCCGGGTGGTCGGCCCGGCCCCGAGAGCCGCCGGACGGCCCGTGTAGGCGCTCGCTGGGCGTGGCGACGGTGGACGGGGCCGGGAACCTACCGCGGCTGCGCGGTTGTGGGAGGACGAAGTCGGCGAAGGCGCCTCGGGTGGTGGCTCGGCGTCGCAGGCGGCCTCACGGGCGAACCTGGGGCCCGGTGTCATCCGCGATGACGTGCGCGGCGCTCACCCAGTAGCCGCAAGGAGCGCCGTACGGCCGCCCAGCGCGGCCGAGAACTGGTCCGTGACCTGAGCCAGAGCCTCGGCCGAACCCGGCGCGACGGTCAGCGTGCCGTCCTCGCCCACCGTGATGTCCTTGTCCAGCGTGAACCAGCCCGGCGTGATGTGACCCTTTCAGCCCGTCGTTTCCGAACGCGGGGAACCAGCGCAGCCGGAAGGAGAACGTCTCGACGAGCAGCAGTCCCACCCAGAACGTCGGGACGGACACCCCCAGCGGCGGCAGCGATAGCAGTGTCTGCCGCAGCCAGCGCTGTGTGGTGTAGGTCGCCAGCACCGCCAGACCGCCGCCGAGGACCACCGCGAGCAGCAGGGCCGCACCGGTCAGCTGCAGTGTCTGCGGCAGGGCGTCGGCGAGCGTCGACGGCAATATCCAGCGGCCGCGGCTACGGCCGCACAACCCCGGTCTGGTGGAGCGGATCTGGTACGGCCGAGGGAGCCCGCGCTCGGTCCGCTGGGCCGCCGAGAACGGTCTCAACCTGCTGTCCGGCAACATCGTCTCCGGCGAGGACACCGACGACTTCACCACCGCCCAGTTGAACCTGCTCTCCGAGTACCGGCGCGGCCTGGGCGACGCCCGGCCGGCGGCGCGGGTGGCGCTCGGGCGGGTGGTCGTGCCGTTCGACAGCGCCGACGCGGCCACCCGGGCCCGCTACCGGGACTACGCGGCCAGTCGGCACGAGCGCACCCTGAAGCCGCGGACTCTGGCAGCGTCGGGCGGGAAACAGTTCCTGTTCGCGCCTGACGTGATCGGCACCGCGGAGCAGATCCTGGAGCAGCCGGCGGCCGATCCCGTCCTCGCGCAGGTGTCGGAGCTGCGCCTGGAGCTGCCGTACGAGTTCCACCGGGAGGAGTACGAGCAGATCCTGCACGACGTCCGGCACCTGGTCGCCCCCGAGCTGGGCTGGCACCCCGCATCCCCGGCGGTGCAGGAAACGGGCCGGTAACCCTGGTCCGGCGCTGTCGCCACACGTCTCCGGCGCCGGCCGGCTCGGCGCCGAGCGCTTCACCAACCAAGGTGCTGCACACCCAGACCTCGGCGGAGCACTGTGTGCGCGGCCGGCACTGCGGATGGCCATGCGGCTGCTGGAGGTGCTGCCAGGTGCCGCCCCTTCCCGAACCGGCACCCCCAGCACCAGAAGCCCGCACAGGCAGCAGCCCGCAGCGAGCAGATCCGGTGTGCAGCAGGCGAAGACGAGCCCCGAAGGAACTCGGGGTCTTCGGGAGCCCGCGATCGGTTGCCTGGGGGCGTTGCTGCGCTCCAGGCAACACCGATACGGCCCTGTCGTCAGGTCCTGGGCCGTTAAGGCCGGTTCCCGCCGGCCGCGAGGGGCGTGGCCTGGTCTTCCGGTGCGGTGAGCAGGCCGTACACCACCAGCCGCAGGGCCGCCTGCAGTTCCTCGGTGACGTAGCCGGGCGCGGCGGACGTCTGCTGGCACCAGCGGTAGAGGGTGCCGAGGTAGATGTCGCGCAAGATGTGACCCACCCGCTGCGGGCTGACGTCACCGGCCAGTTCTCCCTTTTCGTAACCTCGGGAGACGATACGGGTGAAGATGTCGGCGACGTAGGGTTCCTCGACCAGGGGACGGCCGGCCTTGACCCAGGCCGTGAGCATGGGCGCCGTGAGGTCGCGTTCATCCTCGTTGATATCGCTCAGGACGGTCATACAGCGCCAGAGTTCGCTGATGGAGGTGCCTGGTGGAACTGGATCGCTGTTGCTCATGGATGACATGAGTTTCTCCCGGCGTCGCTCGCCCCAGGCGCTGATGATGTCTTCCTTGCGCTGGAAGTAGTTGAAGAACGTTCCGCGGGCGACGTCCGCCCGTTCCGCGATCTGGTCGATCGAGGTCCCGTCGTAACCCTGTTCCCGGAACAGGGTGAGGGCCGAGGAGTAGAGACGTTCCTTCACCTTCTGCTTGTTCCTCTCCCGGCGTCCGAGCGAGCCGACCGTCTCTGTCGTCTGGGTGCTCATCGAAAGTCTCCTAGCTCTGTGGACCATCGGCGCTCGATCATGCGCCGACGGGGGCGGCACCGGGAGTGGCGGCATCGGCGTCGCAGGTGCGAACCACGCCCGAAATTTTTATACCACAGTGCAAGAATGCGTTGAAGTCTCGTCTCGCGGACAATTGTGCGGACGGAGTCCCCGAACCGGGCACCCCGTCCGCACAGGTCCGTCCGCCGCTGCGGGCGGCTCGGATCAGGTGTGCTGCCCCCGCTGCAGAAGCAGCTCGATCTTCTCTATGCTCTCGTCGCCGAGCAGGCGTCCCGTCGTGATCTCCCAGCCGCACTCGGTGCGCAGCTGCCGCCGGAGCTGGGCGGCCATCAACGAGTCGAGCCCCAGGTCCCGCAGGGTGCACCGCCGGTCGATGTCGCCGACCGCCATGCCGAGCAGCGCGGCGGCACGGGTGCGCAGTTCCTCGCCGCCGCGCGGGGACCGGCTCGCGGCCATCCCGGCGGCCACCTCACGGGGGGTGGGGATGACCGTGCGGGACTCACGCGGACGGACCGGACGGACCGGCTGCCACTGAGGCGTGCGGATGGCTCCCGGCAGGCCGCGTACCGCGGAGGACAGCATCCAGCCGAGTCCCGCCAGCCTGGACGTGAGGGCGGACGTTCCCGGGTCGGCCTGGGCGAGGGGGCCGGGAAGGCGGCGCAGGTGGATGCCGGTGAAGCGAGCGAGCTCCCGCCCGTCGGCGGCGAGCAGCAGGACATGGGCGCGGGCGGTGCGGGCGTTCTGGGACTGGAAGGAGCACACGGACCAGAATTCGTCGGAGGGCTCGTCCAGGAAGCGGACCCGGTCGAATCCGGTCGGCACGTACGGTGCCGAGTGATCGCCGGCCGGCCATGCGGCGATGAGGGGCAGCAGTCCCGACTCCCACGCGGCGGGCAGGGGTGCCTTGGGCAGCCGTAGGCGCGCCACCGCTCGGCCGTCCTCGCGCCACAGCTGTTCCACCGCACGGAAGGGTTCGCCGATCTCGATGCCCCGCCGCCTCGCGAGGTCCTCGAAGTCCGCAGCCGGGAGATACCGGCGGCACCGGGCCAGGGCGGCGTCGATGATCCCCGCGCCCCGGGCGGCGGGGTCGTCCCGCACCGGTGCGAGGTGTCCGGAGGCGAACAGGATGCGGCCCGCCGTGTCCGGGCCGACCACCTCCGCCCGCACGGGGCGTGTGCCGTCGGCGCGCGGCTGGTCGACCGTGACCCGGAGGGCGCTGTCGACAGGGTTCTCGCCGTCGACGGGTTCGTCGCCGAGCCGGACGTTCTCCAGGGCGAGGGCACTGCCCGGGACCGCCTGCCTGCCGGCCTCCAGCATCAGCGCGAGGGGAACGACGGGTGGCACGGCGGCCAGTCCGCCCACCCGCACACCGCCGGCCCAGTCGGCGGCGCCCAGCTGGCCCAGGCTCGCGCCGAGCACGCGGGTGCCGGCGGGCACGGGTGCCATCTCCGTCCGGTACTGGGAGGTGTCCCAGGAGTAAGGGGGCAGGGCCACAGGTGGCCTTCGTGTCCCGTACCAGCGGCCGAAGTCGATCCTGCCGCCGGCCGCGAAGAAGCGGCCCGCGGAGCGGATCAGTTCAGAGTGCTCGTCCTGGCCGCGCCGTACGGACGCCACCGCGGAGCCCTCCAGCCCGTGGGCGAGCAGCGTCTCCTCGACGGCTGCGGACAGCACCGGGTGGGGGCTGATCTCGACGAAGACGCTCGGGTCGCGCTCGGCCACCGTACGGACGGTGTCGGTGAAGCGGACGGGCCGGCGGAGGTTGTCCATCCAGTAGGGGGCGGTGAGTTCGGAGCCGGCGACGGGCCGGCCGGTCACCGTGGAGACCATGGCGCAGCTGGTGTCGGCAGGGGTGAGGCCGCTCAGGAGGTCGCCCAGGTCGGCGCGCAGGCACTCCATGTCCGGTGAGTGGGAGGCGACGTCGACCTTCACCCGTCGGCACAGGATGTCCCGGGCGCGCAGCCGTTCCTCAAGGGCGGACAGTGCGGTGCGGTCGCCGGCGACGACCGTGGTGGTCGGCGAGTTCTCCGCGGCGACGCAGACCTTGTCGGCGTAGGGGGCGATGGCCTGGCGGGCCTCGGCGGGGCCGAGTTCGACGACGAGCATGGCGCCGTGTCCCTCGCGGCGCCGCATGAGCCGGCTGCGGCGGCAGATGACAGCCGCGGCGTCGGCGGGAGACATCGCGTCGCTGATGCGGGCCGCGGCCACCTCCCCCATGCTGTGGCCGATCACGACGTCGGGTTCCACCCCCTTCTCCCGCCAGGCGGCGGCCAGAGCGACCTCCATCGCCCACAACGCGGGCTGCACGACGTCCACTTCGGTGGGCAGCGCGTCGGCGTCCCGGGTGAGCAGGTCCAGCACCGACCATCCCGTCTCGCGGCGCACGGCCCGGTCGCAGATCTCCAGGGTCTCCTTGAAAGCGGGGGACGAGGCCAACAGACCGCGGCCCATGCCGAGCCACTGCGAACCCTGTCCCGGCAGGACGAACACGGTTTGCCGGGCGGTGCCCGTGCCCGCGTGGGAGATGCCTCCGTCCGGGTGGCTGCCGCCCTCGGCGAGGCTCCGCAGTACCGCTGCCAGCTCGTCGTGGGTGCTGCCTACGGCCCACAGGCGGTGCGGCTGCGCGTCCCTGCGCAGTGCGGCCGTCGCGCAGACATCGTCCAGGGGTAGGTCCCGGCCGGCGCCGGCGGGCTCCAGCCAGGAGGCGAAGGAGGCTGCCTGCCGCAGCAGCGAGCCGCGGCTGCGGGCGCTCAGGACCAGCAACCGCGGCCCGGTCGCGGGCTCGGGCCGGGGCGGCCGGTCTGCCGCCGGGAGGTGTTCGGCGAGTACGACATGGGCGTTGGTGCCGGTCAGTCCGAAGCTGCTCACGCCCACCAGTGCCCGGCGGCCCGCCTTGTCGAGCGGCGTGTTGGTGCCCACCACCTCGACGGGTATGCGCTTCTGCGCCAGCAGGGGGTGGGGTTCCTCCAGGTGGAGGGAGGCGGGAATGACGCCGTGCCGGGCGATGAGCGCTGCCTTGATCAGTCCGGCAAGTCCCGCGGCGGCCTCGCTGTGGCCGATGTTCGTCTTCACCGACCCCGTTCGCAGGGGTGCGCTGGCGTCGCGTCCGGGGCCGGTCGCCCGGGCCAGCGCCTGGAGCTCGACGGCGTCTCCGACCGGGGTGCCGGTGCCGTGCGCTTCGACGTAGTCGAGGCGGGCTGGGTCGACGTTCGCGCTGCGGCACGCCTCCCGCAGCATCTCCGCCTGCCCGGCGACCGAGGGGTGCAGCAGGAGTCCGCTGCCTCTGCCGTCGTTGGTGACGGCGCTGCCCAGGACGAGGGCCACCACGTTGTCACCGTCGCGCAGCGCGTCGGGGAGGCGCTTGAGAACCACCGCCGCCACTCCCTCGCTGCGCACGAAGCCGTCGGCGCGGGCGTCGCCGAATCGGCAGCGGCCCCGCGCGGAGAGCATGCCGCCCTGGGAGTAGGCGATGGAGTCGGCCGGGGAAAGGATGACGCTGACGGCGCCGGCGATGGCCAGGTCGCTCTCGCCGGTCAGCAGGCTCTGCCGGGCGGCGTGCACCGCCACCAGCGACGAGGAGCACGCCGTGTCCAGGACGACGCTGGGGCCGCGGAGGTCCAGCGCGTAGGAGACCCGGCCGGCCGTCGCGGCCCTCAGCCGGCTGCCGACCATCTCGCGCACGCCGCGCTCCAGTGGGCCGGGACCGACCTCGGCGTACTCGGTGGTCGCCTGCCCGACGAACACACCGCCGCGGGTGCCGGCCAGGCTGGAGGGCAGGACTCCGGCGTCCTCGACCGCCTCCCAGACGACCTGGAGCAGGATGCGCTGCTGCGGGTCCATGCCGCGGGCTTCCACCGGGGAGATCCCGAAGAACGCGGCGTCGAAGCCGAACACGTCGTCCAGGAAACCGCCGTGGCGCGAGACGGTCTTGCCCGGTGTGCCCGACTCCGGGGCCAAGTGATCTGTGATGTCGAAGCGGTCCTGCGGTACGGGGCCGACCGCATCGGTCCCGGCGATGAGTCCCTTCCAGAACTCGTCCACCCCGCCGGCGCGCGGAAACCGGCATCCCATGCCGACGATCGCGACAGCATTGTCCAGCTCTTCCGAGTGCTCCATTGTCCGTTGACCACCTTTGGGTGCGGAGAAAGGCAAGGGCGACGACGCGTCGAACGACGGCCACCGTCACACACGGGCTGCAAGTGCCGTACAGATATACACCAGAGACCAACTTTGTACCTAGGACTTGAAAGAGATCCACAAGAACACGCCTGAAGAGATGCGTTTTGTCCGCATATATGCAACAGAACCAAACTCGGGCGTCAGCCCATGTGACGTGGATCACAGTAATTTTGGACTTGCGTTTATCTATCTATTGGCATCTATTCTTGCGTCGCGATCGAAACTTACATGGCGGTACCCAAGTGGTCCGGGCTCGGCGACACGCCGCCCCCGCTTGGCGGCATCCGGCTCCGGGTGGACCAGCGACTCGGTTCGACCCGGTTCCAGCCCTTCGAAACGTCGGCTGATCATGAATAAGGAGACGCACCGATGACCGACCGGACGCTCCACGTCGCAATCATCGGGATGGGCCCGCGCGGCCTGTCCGTCCTGGAACGCCTTGTCGCACGCCTGACAGCCAGTCGCCCTCCGCGGCCGGTACGGATACACACGATCGACCCCGGCGAGGCGGGTGCCGGCCGCATCTGGCGCACCGACCAACCGGACACCCTGCTGATGAACACGGCCGCCGGCGAGGTGAGCCTCTACTCGGGCGAGCCCGACGACGGCCCCTGGCGAGCCGGTGCGGGACCATCCCTCCACCAGTGGCTGGAAGCGGTGCCTCAGCCGGATGTGGAGACCCCGACAGCCAACACCTACGCGCCCCGCCGGGTCTACGGCCGCTACCTGCACGACGTGTTCGACCGGATCACCGCCGCTCTGCCCCCGGACGTGACCGTCTCCCCGGTGGCGGCGCGGGCCAGGAGCCTGCGCCGGGACGGCGACGGCCGCTACACGATCACCACCAGCCAGGGCCGGCACATCAGCGTCGACAAGGCCGTTCTCACCACCGGACACCCCCACCACATCGCCGGGACCGCCGACCGCGACCTGCTGGACTTCGCCTCCCGCCACCGCGGCACCCGGTACCTGCGCGGCTCGTCCGCCGCCGACATGGAGCTCGACGAGCTCACGGCCGGAACCCCGGTGGGCATCCTCGGCCTCGGGCTGACGTTCTACGACATCGCGGCGGAGCTGACCGTCGGCCGTGGCGGACGCTTCGTGCGGCGCTCCGACGGCAGCCTGGAGTACGCGCCTTCCGGACACGAGCCGCACATCGTCGCCGGCTCGCGCAGCGGACTGCCCATGCTGGCCCGCGGACACAACCAGAAAGGCCCCCACTACCGCTACCAGCCGGTGTTCTTCACCCCCGAGGCCCTCGCCGACCTGCGCCGGGCGAACCGCTCGGCTACGGGCGACGGCCAGTTACGTTTCCGCTCGCAGGTCCTGCCGCTGATGCTCCGCGAGGTCGAGCACGTCTACTACACGACCCACGTGCGCCGGCGGGACGGCCGGCGCGCGGCGGAGGTCTTCGGGAACTGGCACCGCTCCGTGGCCGGGGACGCCGAGGCCACCGCGACCCTGCTGAAGGAGGCCGGCCTCGCCGACCTGCCCGCGATCGACCTGGAGACCATGGCCCGTCCTTTCACGGGCCAGACCTTCACCGGCCCGGGCGCCTTCCACGAACGGCTGGTCTCCCTGCTGCGGGAGGACGCCCGCGAGGCCGAGGAGGGCAACGTCGACAACCCGCTCAAGGCGGCCCTGGACATCCTGCGTGACATCCGCGGAGTGGTGCGCGACGCGGTGGAGTTCTCCAGCCTTCACCCCGACTCGCACCGCGACGAGTTCCTCGGCTGGTTCAACCCGATCAACACCATGGTGTCCGCGGGCCCCCCGGCCGTGCGGGTCTCCCAGGCGGTCGCCCTCATCGAGGCCGGCGTCCTGACCGTGGTCGGCCCGAACCTGCGTATCGGGACGGACGAGGACACCGGCCGCTTCACACTGGAGTCACCGCAGGTCAGCGGGTCACACGTAGAGACCAAGATCCTCATCGACGCCCGTATTCCGCGCGCCGACGCCCGTGTCGACTCCTCCCCGCTGATGCGCCAGCTCATCGACGACGGCCTGGCGTCCGTACATGTCAACATCAACGCGCGGGACGGAGCCCGGTTCGCCACCGGCGCGCTGGCGGTGACCGAGAAGCCCTACCGCCTGGTCGACGCGACCGGCCGGCCCTCGCGGGGTCTGTACGCGCTGGGCATCCCGACCGAGGACCTGCGGTGGTTCACCCAGATCGGCAACGGACGGCCGGGCCCCATGGTCGGTTTCCACACCGACGCCGACGCCATCGCGGCCGACGTCCTCGGCCTCAAGCCGCCTGTCGGCGCGCACCCCGTGCGGCACTCGCTGCCGACCACCAAGCTGTCCCGTCCCATCGGCGCCGACCGCTGACCCGGCCTCCCCTCTCCGAAGGAGCACCGCAGTGACAGGCCACAACCCTGCCGCCACCGAGGAGTTCCGCACGGCACGCGACCTCCTCCTCTCCCTCCGCACCGACCACGACACCGCCGCCGCCCGCTTCACCTGGCCCCGCCCCACGCACTTCAACTGGGCCTTCGACTGGTTCGACCACATCGCCCGCGGCAACGACCGCGTCGCCGTGAAGATCATCAGCCCCGGCCGCCCGTCCGAATCCGTCACCTACGCACAGCTCTCCGAGCGCTCCTCCCGCGTCGCCAACTGGCTGCGCCGCCTCGGGGTGCGACCCGGTGAACGCCTCCTGCTCATGCTCGACAACCAGGTCGCCGTCTGGGAGGCACTGCTCGCGGCGATGAAGGTCGGCGCAGTCGTCATCCCGACCTACACCACCGTCTCGCAGGCCGACCTCCACGACCGTCTCACCCGCGGCGAGGTGGCGCACATCATCACGGCCGACCATCTCACCGGCGCCTTCGCCGACGCGCCGGCCCACCTCACCCGCATCGCCGTGGGGTCCGGCACCCCCGGCTGGACG
Organism: Streptomyces sp. NPDC005574; assembly: GCF_040605435.1. Classification (NCBI taxonomy): domain Bacteria; kingdom Bacillati; phylum Actinomycetota; class Actinomycetes; order Kitasatosporales; family Streptomycetaceae; genus Streptomyces; species Streptomyces sp. NPDC005574. Next base: position 26,306 of record NZ_JBEXCW010000058.1, on the reverse strand, counting down.
CCCTACTCCGATGCCTACGCCGAGTCCCCCGAGTTCCGCCCCGACCGACTCACCCACGCCGACGACCCGCTGTTCGTCTACTTCACTTCCGGTACGACGTCCCGGCCCAAGATGGTCTCCCACACCCACAGCAGCTACCCCATCGGCCATCTGACCGGCATGTACTGGAACGGCCTCGTCCCCGGCGACATCCACGTCAACATCTCCGCGCCGGGCTGGGCCAAGCACGCCTGGTCGAGCTTCTTCGGCCCCTTCAACGCAGAGGCGAGCGTCCTGTCGGTCAATCTCCCCGCCGGGGGCGACCCGAGGGTCCTGCTGGACATCCTCCGCGAGGAACACGCCACCAGCCTCTGCGCCCCGCCCACCGCATGGCGCACCCTCCTCCAGTACGACCTGGGCGAACGCCCGCCCACCCTGAGGGAGGCGTCGTCGGTCGGCGAGCCGCTCAACCCCGAGGTCATCGACCGGGTCCGCGGCGCCTGGGGCCTGACCGTGCGCGACGGGTACGGCCAGACCGAGACCACCGCGCAGATAGGCAACACCACCGCCCTGCCCGTCCGCCCGGGCTCGATGGGCAAGCCCCTGCCGGGATACCCCGTCGTGCTCGTCGACCCCCGTACCAAGGAGCGGGGCGACGAGGGCGAGATCTGCATCGACCTGGCCGAACGTCCCGTCGGCATCATGACGGGATACCTCGGCGACGCCGAGAAGACCGCCCGCACCCTCGCCGACGGCCTCTACCACACCGGTGACATCGCCCGGCGCGACAGCGACGGCTACCTCACCTACATCGGCCGCACGGACGACGTCTTCAAGTCCTACGACCACCGGATCTCGCCGTTCGAGCTGGAGAGCGTCCTGCTGCGCCACCCCGCGGTCGCCGAGGCCGCGGTGATCCCGGTGCCGCACACCGTCGGATACCAGGTTCCCAAGGCGTACGTGTCGCTCGCCGCCGGCCACCCGCCCACGACGGACACCGCCCGGTCCGTGCTGGCCTTCGCGGCCGAGAACCTCGCCCCTCACCAGCAGATCTCCTGCCTCGAATTCGGCGGGCTGCCCAAGACGACGTCGGGCAAGATCCGCCGGGCCGAACTGCGCGCCGCCCGGGAGTCCGCCGACACGACGTCCGCGCGGGAGTACCACGCCCACGACCTGCTCGAAGGCCAGGTCGTACACAGCGCTCCGGGTCTGTGACCCGCTCCCTCCGGCCGCGCCCGCCGCCCCGCGTCCCTCCTTCCCCCTCACTCCTCTCCCCTCACCCCTTCCAGGAACGGCGCCACCCATCGCACGTCCCACACGCGCAGATTCGCGGCGGCACAGCCCGCCCCTCACACGAAGGACATCCCATGACGGACACCGCGTACGCACCGCAGCAGCGCCACATCGAGGTCATCGGTGACCTGTTCGGCGGCGGCCTGACGGACGGCCGCATCCTGTGGCGGCCCTACGTCCAGCCCGGCCGGGAGGCCGTCGACGTGCACTGGCTCTACACCGGGGAGGAGACCGGCCCGGACGGGGCGGAGGCGTACATCGCCCACTTCCGGCCCGGCGCGCACGGCGACCTCCACCGCCACCTGGGATTCGAGCTCCTGCTGATCCTGGAGGGGGAGCTCGTCAACGACAACGGTGACGTCTACCCCGCCGGCACCCTCGTAGTGGAACGCCCCGACAGCGTTCACCGCGTCTCCAGCCCCGGCGGCTGCAAGATGCTCGTCATCCGCGAGAAGCGCACCCTGCCCCTCCGGCCGGGTGAGCTGCCCGACACCGGACTCGCCCTCGACGGCGCCCAGCTGATCTCGGGCTGACGCCCCGAGGCCGCCGCACGCAGCGGCAGACCGCCGTCACACCACGCCTCCCCGGCGACGGACCGCCGGGTGCCGGCGGGCCCGGCCCGCCGGCACCCGGCCACCGCGCTGTCGCCCCGTGCCGTCCCGTACACACCACACCAGGAGCCCCACGGTGCCCGACCAACTGCAGAAGACAGCCCCCCTCACACCCTCTGCCGCCCCTCTGCCCACGGCCGCCCCGTCGGAAGACATCCGGGTGGGCAGGTCCGGCAGGACCCACTCCCCCCGCTACATGTGGGGAATTCTCGGCGTAGGCATCGGCGCCCAGGCCGCGTTCAGCGCCGCGTTCCAGGGAATCCCCACCTCCGGCTCCATCATGCAGAGCGCCTACCGCCTCTCCACAGCCCAGCTCGGACTCGTCATGGCAGCCGTGACCTGCGGCATCGCGGTCACCGACGTGTTCTGGGGCATCCTGTCCGACCGGATCGGCGAACGAAAGGTCCTGATCACCGGACTCTCCGGAACCACGCTCTCGCTGGCCGCCGTGACCGCGTTCCTCGTGCCGTCCGGGGGGAACATGCCCACCTACTGGGCCCTCGCCGTCGTCCTGTTCATGGCCGGGGCCCTCGGCGGCTGCGTCAACGGCGCCTCGGGCCGGGCCGTGATGGGCTGGTTCCCACCCGCCAAGCGCGGCTTCGCGATCAGCCTGCGCGTCGCCGCGGTTCCCCTGGGCGGCGCGATCGGCGCGGCGGTGCTCCCGCCGCTGGCGCTCGGAGCAGGGTTCCGCTGGGTCTTCGCCTTCCTCACCGCCATCACCCTGCTCGCCACCGTCGCGGTCGTGGTCTGGCTGGACGAACCGCCGCTGGCCAAGACCAGGAAGGACGGGGACCAGGCCGCCACGACCGTACCCAACCCCCTCACCCGCTGGGACATCTGGCGGGTCGCCATCACCGCCTTCCTGCTGGACCTCCCGCAGTTCACGGTGCTCACCTTCGGCTCCGTCTTCCTGCACACCGTCAAGCACATGTCCATCCCGCGCATCGCCGTCCTGTTGGTCGTCGTCCAGGTACTCGGCGCCGTCTCACGCGTCTGGGGCGGGCGGTGGACCGACAACCGCGGCGGCCGGTACCGCAGGAGTTTGGTGACCACTTACAGCTGGATCATCGCCGCCGCCTTCACCGCGATCGCCGTCTTCGAGTCCGGTCCCGCCTGGACCGTGGCAGCGCTACTCGTGATCGCCGGCTTCCTCTCCTGCGGCTGGCACGGCGTCCACTACGCGGAGATCGCCACCATGGCCGGCGCCGAACGCTCGGGCACCGCGCTCGGCCTGGAGAACACGATGGTCTTCGGCGGGGCGTTCGTCACCCCGCTGCTGATCCCGCCGCTGCTGGCGCTCTCGAACTGGCCGACCGTCATGCTCCTCGTCGGCGCCCTCCCCGCCGTCCTCTCCGCGCTCCTGATGCCCTCCGAGAACGCTCCCTGACCTCGTACGACACCACTTGGGCCCGGCCGCCCCGGGCTGCTCCCTCCTGTCGAGCAGCCCGGGGCGGTCCGCAAGACTCGCCGATGCCAAACGTGTGGGACGGCTACCGAAAGGGCCACGCGTAAGGCCGGTCAGGACGCGGCCGCACCGAAGTTCCGTCGTTGCCGGGTGTGGGCCTTGTGTGAAGAGCTTCGGTCTCGACCGGACCCACCGGATCATCGGACTGCACGGGCCACCGTGCGCCCAGTACGGGGCAGGGCGCGTTCCCGGGCCCGCCCCCACGTGATGCCGTAGGCGGCAGCGTCCACGTAGTTGCCGGCCTGGGGCACAGAGTCCGGCTCGTGCTGGTGGGTATGCGTGACAACTACTTCTGTTGCGTGCGGTCTCGCACGATGGTCTTGCCGGTGTTCTGGCCGCGCAGCATTCCCAAGAAAGCGCCCACGATGTTCTCGAACCCGTCGATCACCGTCTCGTCCGGAGCGAGCCGGCCGCTCTGCAGGTGCGGCACCGCGAACTCGTACAACTCCTGCTGTAGCTCACGGTAGTTGCTGACCAGGAAGCCCTCCATGCGGAGGCTCTTCTCCACGATGTCCGCGTGGTTGATGCGCGGCTGCGGCGCGTCGGGGGTGTTGTACTGGCTGATCGTGCCGATGCGGACGAGGCGCCCGAACTGGCGCAGCACCCCTACCGCCGCGGCCAGTTGCTCGCCGCCCACATTGTCGACGAACACGTCGATGCCGTCCGGTACGGCCTTGCCGAGCAGGTCGGCGGCGGTCCCGTCGTGGTAGTCGAAGACGGCGTCATAGCCGACCTCGTGCGTGAGGTGTGCGGCCTTCGCCGCGGAGCCCGTGCTGCCCACGAGCCGTCCGGCGCCGAGCAGCCGGGCGAACCGCCCCGTCGCCGTGCCGACCCCGCCCGCCGCGGCCGACACGAACAGGTCCTCGCCCTCCCGGAGCCGGGCGATACGGGTCAGGCCCACATAGGCGGTCAGGCCGGTGCCGCCGAGGATGCTCAAGTACGCGGTCAGGGGCACCCCGTCGAAGCGGGGCAGTCGGCGGATCTCCTCGGGCGCCACCACCGCGTGCGTGCGCCAGCCCTGCCGGTGGAAGACGAGCTCGCCCTCGGCCAGCCGGGGTGTGCGCGAGGCGATGACCCGCCCGACAGTGCGGCCCTCCAGCGGGGCGTCGAGCACGAAGCCGCCGGGCACGTAAGCCGATCAGCCGGGGAACCGACACAGCGCGGCGGCCACGCGGACGAGGTCCACGGCGCGGCGACGGGTCAGAGGCTCCGGCAGCGGCATGACGGGATGGAAGCACGCAGTTCGGCCCGCTGTCAACGAACCTGCTCTGCGGGGCAGTTGGGGCGCCCGGGACCCGGTCGGTCCCGGGCGTGCCGGACGCCGTCGACGCCCAGGAGACACTGTGCCGCGCCCATCAGCATGCGGCCGAGGCTCGAAGACAGGGCGCCCTGGAGAAGGAGCCGCCGGGTGGCGTGGTCACCGAGCCGGGTGATCACCGGCTGGGACGCCCGCGCGGTGGGTGCAGCAGATCCCGCGGCGACGCGGGTAGGCACGGTTCTCGCGGGAGGCGAAGCGACAGTGCTGTTCGCAGCTATCAACGAACGCCTACGACACGGGCTTGCGCGTCATCACGTACGCGTTCCCGGTGTCGGGATCGCCGTAGAAGAAGAAGAGCTGCAACTCGTCGTGCGGATCGCGGTCCACGTAGAAGGACCACGCGTATGCCGATGGAGGTTCCGGAACCGCGGCATCGGTCGCCGTCACGGGGAAACGTCTCTCCACTCGTGTCCGGGTTGTCAGCGCGAGCCGGACGACCTGCCCGCCCTCTTCGTCGGTCAGTTGCCAGGTTCCCGTACCGGAGAGGCGCCAGCCGTCCTCGAAGTCGAAGTCCTTCCCATCGAGTCTTTCGAGAAGAGCCGTTCCGTCTTCGCGAAGCACTACCTGGGTGCCCTCGACGTTTTCCCAGCCCCCGGCGACTTCGGCCGTCGTGGCGTCGTGGAGCCCTGTTCCCCCGTAGTACTGATAGGGGCCGGCGCACGCGGTCAGAACGGTCAACGCCAGCATCAGGCCGCCGAGGGTCGCCCATCGCGCCCGCGGCCTTTTCCCACCCGCCACCAGGTCCTCCCACCCTCGGCCCGCATCGGCCTACCGACAGGAACGGGCCGCGGAAGACAACTTGCCAGATTTGTTGAACGCGTTCAACTCTGAGAGCGAGGGGGCGGCCCGCGTCACCCTCGGCTCGCCTGTACAACAGCGTCTGCAGTCACCGACGAGCACTGCGAACAGCGCTTGCGATGCACGGCCAAGCGCCGTCAGACCCGGACAGGTTCGGCGTCGCGGGTCGGCAGCTCGAGTCCGAGGTTCTCGCGCAACGTGGTGCTGGTGTAGCCGGCGGCGACGATGTTCCGTCTGCGCAGCTCGCGCAGGAGGCCGTTGACGATGAAGTCGTGCTTGCGATGCCGCTCAGCGAGATGACGTCCAGGACGCCCGCACGGAAGCGTTCTCGACGGCGTCGGCGAGTTGCTCGGGTGTTCCCGCGGCGGCCCAGTGCCCGGTGTCCTGTGCCGCGACGATGAGCTCGCGCAGCGTGTAGCCCTGCCGCGCATATCCGGTGAAGATGTCGACTCGGCCGCGGCGGCGGTTCACCGAGGTCACGGCGGGCAGCAGGCTCTCCGGCAGCGTCGCGTCGAGCGGGAGTTCGGACAGGTCGACTTGACCGCCGAGCATGTCGGCCAGCTGGGAACGGCCGCGATCGAAGTCGATCGACTCGCGCTTCTCACGCACGAGCCGCTTTGCCTCCTCCTCGGTGGCGCCGTAGGTGGCACCGGCCGGGCATCACGGGTGCGCACGGGGTCGGGGACAGGGGGCCCGGACGTACGGTCAGCGACAGAGCGCGTCGCGGGTCCGGCACAGGTCGACGTGCCGCCGCTTCGTCCAGACCGGCGCACGGCCGCTACCGGTCCGACGTGCGATGCCCTCACCATGACTCCCGTCGAACCTGGCGCAAGTACCCGACTGTGCGCGGATCACGGCCGCAGCCGGCGCGGCGTCGACAAGCCGGATCGCTCGGCACGGCAACTGATCAACGGCCTCATGATGTGTCGCTGGAGCACGGGAGGCAAGGCCGCCTGCCGAAGGCCGAGGACGGTGACACCACCCAGGAAGCCGTCGCCGGTCTGTTCAGGGGCGCGATAAGGGACTTCCCCAAAAGCGCTCGCGGTGTGGAGTGTTCAGCCAGCGTTCACAGTTCGCGTTCCAGGAGTGCGGCGAACGCTTCGAGGTTGCGGTCCGTGCCGGCGCCGGCCGGTACCCTCGCCGCCGGGCGGACAGGATCGGTCTCTTCGGCGATCGCCGCGGACCTGGTGCCGGCGGTCTTCCCCGGACTCTGTAGCATCCGGCGCATGGACGTGGCGACGGGTGCACTGCCTCGAGGGCTCGGGCTGGTGGAGCGGGTCGTCCGCGGGGAGCTCGACAGCCGGGGGGGACCCGGTGTGGTCCGGCTGGCGGAGGAGAGCGGGCTGGACAAGGGGCAGGCGTCGCGGCTGCTGCGGGATCTGGTCGGCGCCGGGACACTCGCCAGGGACGGTCACGAGTTCCGTGCCGGGGCGGATCTGCTGGCCGTGGCGGCCGGGGCCGGCCCGTGGGGGGTGGAGAGCCGGGCGCTGCTGCGGGGGTTGGTGGTCCGGTTCGGGGCGTGTGCGTACGTGGACGTGCTCTGTGGGGCGATGGTGCTCTCGGTGCGGGCCGAGCTGGCGGCCTGGGCCGAGTTCTCCTGGGCGCGGGCGGGGCGGCTGACGCCGGTCTGGTGCACCGGGGCGGGGCGGGCGCTGCTCTTCGACCACTCGCGGCAGGAGGTCGCGCAACTCCTCGGCGGCGAGGACTTCATCGGGGCGGGCGGCCCCTTGGCGCCGCGGTCCGTGGACGAGTTGCTGGCGCGGGTCGCCGCGGACGCCGGGCGCGGGGTCGCGGTGTGCGAGAGCGAGTACGACGAGGACGTGCTGGAGGTGGCGGCGCCAGTGCGGGATCCGCACGGGGACGTCGTGGCGGCGGTCAGCGCGGTCGTACCGCACGCGGCGGCCAGGGACGACCGGGAGGAGATCGTCGCCGCGATCGGTGACGCGGCGGCGCGACTGGCCTTCCTGCTCCGCTGAACCGGCGCGCGCTCAGCTTCGGTCCGCCCTTTCGTCCGTCTCCCCGACCGTCGAGCGCAGTGCGGCGCTCAGCCAGTGGCTCCAGCGGACCACCGAGTCCGCGCAGGCCGCCGTCGCCGGCTCCAGACGGCGGCGGGGGCCGACGACCTGCACGGCGGCCACGATCTCCCCGCGGAAGTCCCTGACCGGAGCGGCGAGCGAGTACAGGCCGGGCTCGGCCTCCTGGTCGACGACCGAGTAGCCCCGCTCGCGGGCCGCGTCCAGCCGGGCCAGGAAGTCGTCCAGGTCGGCCGGGGTGTTGGGACCGTGCCGGACGAAGGCGGTGCGGGCGAGAACGGCCGCGACCTCGGTGTCGCCGGCGTCGAACAGCAGGGCCTGTCCGGCGTCGCTGCAGTAGGCGGGATAGGCGCGGCCCACCCAGGACACGAACGAGGACAGCGCCGGCGGCATCGACTCGAGGATCGTCACCGAACTGGCGCCCCGCAGGACTCCGAGGTAGGCGCACTCCCCCGTGTCGGCGGCGACACTCTCCAGCGCGGTGCGACCCTCCCGGCGCAGTCGTGCCTCGGTGATCTGCTGGGCGCGCGCGTACAGCTCCCAGGCGACGGAGTAGCGCAGCGACGCGGGATCACGGCGCAGGAAGCGGGCTGTCTCAAGGCTCCGCAGGATGCGGGAGACCTGACTGCGTTCGCGGCCCAGCAGTGCGGCGACCTCGCCGACGGTGTGGCCGCGCGGGTCCCGCGGCGGGTGCTGTTCGAAGAGTCGGAGCACGGCCAGGCCGCGTTTCAGGCTGCTGTCTGTGGTCATCGCGGGCCGAGCATAGCGCCAGGCCGCAGTACCGCCTCGCGCCAACGTTGCGCGCACATTGCAGGTTCATTGCAGGGTGCGTGCACCATGAGCAACTGGACTTGTTTATTACGCATCCGTGGATAGTCTCCAGCCAATACCTCGCACATCAGGCTCATCAGGAGTTCGTCTTGTCCGCTCTGCGCCCGCTCATACTCCTCGGCTCCGCGACGCTCCTCCTGGCGGGCTGCGCCGACCCCTCCGAGCCGGCCGGAGCCTCCTCCGGCACGTCGTCCGGCACCTCTTCCGCCGCCGCCCCGATCGCGAGGAACGCCGCGCTCGCCGCCAAGGTCCCGGCCGCCTTGAAGGCGAGCGGGATCACGGTCGCCAGCGATGTCAGCTACCCGCCGATGGACTTCTTCGCCTCCGACAACAAGACGGTCACCGGCGCCGAGGCCGACCTCGACAAGGCCCTCGGCGCTGTCCTCGGCGTCAAGGTCACCATCGTGAACGTGCCCTTCGACTCGATCCTGCCCGGCCTGCAGTCGGGGAAGTACCAGCTCGGCGTCTCGTCCTTCACGGACACCGCCGAGCGGGAGAAGGTCGTCGACTTCGTCACCTACTTCGACGCGGGCACGTCCCTGCTGGTCCCGGCCGAAAACCCGCAGGCGCTCAAGCCCGAAGGCGACTCCCTGTGCGGTCGTGCCGTCGCCGTGGCGAAGGGCTCCACGCAGGCGCTCGTGGACCTGCCGGCCCGTGCCAAGACCTGCAAGACGCCGATCAAGGTCAGCACCTTCCCGGACGGCACCGGTGTGAACCTCGCCGTCACCAGCGGCCGCGCCGACGCCGCCCTGGCCGACTCGCCGGTCGCCGCCTATGCCGCCCAGCAGTCCGGCGGCAAGCTCGAGGTCGCCGGCGACTCCTACGGCAACGCGCCCTTCGGTATCGCCGTACAGAAGAACAGCGAGCTGACCGGGCTGCTCAAGTCCGCTCTGGAGGACCTGAAGGCGAACGGCGGGTACGAGCAGGTCCTCGCCAAGTGGGGCCTGGAGTCCGGCGCCCTGGACACGTTCGAGATCAACGCGGCCTCATGAGCGCGGAGTTGCCGGTCTACCGCCGCCGCAGACCGGGCCAGTGGGGCCTGACCCTCGTGGTCGTGCTCCTGGCCGCGTCCCTGGCCCAGTCGCTGATCACCAACCGGCGCTTCGGCTGGGACACTGTCGGCGCCTGGCTGTTCAGCCGCACAGTGCTGCGGGGCCTGCTGACCACCCTGGAACTCACCGCCGCCGCCATGGCGATCGGGCTCGTGCTCGGCATCGCGCTGGCGCTCATGCGACTGTCGGACAACCCCGTCGCCCGATCCGTCAGCTGGGCGTACATCTGGCTCTTCCGGGGTACCCCGCTGCTGGTCCAACTGCTGTTCTGGGGCTTCATCTCCGCGCTGTACCCGACGCTTTCACTTCACCTGCCCCTCCTGCCGGCGATCGGTGCCGTACCCGCGAACTCCGTCATCACGACCCTGACCGCGGCCCTGCTCGGTCTCGGCCTCAACGAAGCCGCCTATCTCGCCGAGATCATCCGGGCCGGGATCGTCTCGGTCGACGGCGGGCAGGTGGAGGCCGCGGACGCGCTGGGCCTGTCCCGGGCCAGGATCCTGCGCCGGATCATCCTCCCCCAGGCGATGCGGGTGATCATCCCGCCGGTCGGCAACGAAGCCATCTCCATGCTCAAGACGACGTCCCTGGTGAGTGTGCTGGCCTACGCGGAACTGCTGTACTCCGTGCAGATCGTGTACTCGCGCACCTACCAGACGATCCCGCTGCTGATCGTCGCCAGCATCTGGTATCTGGCCGTCACGACGCTGCTGAACCTCGGCCAGCACTACCTCGAACGTCACTTCGCGAAGGGCAGCAGCCGATGATGATCGAGGCCACCGGCGTCCGCAAGTCCTTCGCCGGGCATGAGGTGCTGCGCGGCATCGACCTTTCCGTACCGCGCGGGACGGTGACCTGTGTGATCGGACCCTCCGGGTCGGGGAAGTCCACCTTCCTGCGGTGCGTGAACCATCTGGAGCGACCCGACGGCGGCCGGATCCTGGTGGACGGCGCACCGATCGGTTTCGAGCCGTACCGGGACGGGCTGCGCGAACTACGCCGGCGTGACCTGGCCCGGCAGCGTCGGAACATCGGCATGGTCTTCCAGCGCTTCCACCTCTTCCCGCACCTGACGGCACTCGCCAACGTCGCCGAGGGGCCGCTCGGCGCGGGCCACCCCCGCGCCGAGGCCGCCGACGGGGCATTGGCACTCCTCGACCGGGTCGGTCTGGCCGACCGGCGCGACGCCTACCCCGCCCAGCTGTCCGGAGGCCAGCAGCAACGGGTCGCCATCGCTCGCGCGCTGGCCATGCGGCCCAAGCTCATGTTGTTCGACGAGCCGACCTCGGCACTCGACCCGGAACTGGTCGGCGAGGTGCTGGACGTCATGCGCGGCCTCGCCGCCGACGGCATGACGATGCTCGTCGTCACCCACGAACTGGGCTTCGCCCGCGAGGTCGCCGATGAAGTCGTCTTCTTCGACGACGGCCGGATCCTGGAGTCCGGACCGCCCACCCGCATCCTGACCGCCCCGGACCACCCCCGAACCCGCGACTTCGTGACGAGAGTGCTGTGACGACCTTCCACGACGCCCTGGCCGCCGGCCCCCTCGTCCTGGACGGCGGCATGTCCAACGAGTTGGAGGCTCAGGGGCACGACCTCAGCGGCACCCTCTGGTCCGCCCGCCTGCTCCGAGACGACCCCGACGCGATCGCCGCCGTCCACCGCGCCTACTTCACGGCAGGCGCGCAGGTCGCCATCACGGCCAGTTACCAGGCCACCTACGAAGGCTTCGCCCGCCTGGGCATCTCCCGCACCGACACCACGGCACTGCTGCAGCGCAGCGTGTACCTGGCCCGTGATGCCGCCGAGGCCGCCGAGGCCGAGAACGGCGGGACGCGCTGGGTCGCGGCGTCCGTGGGCCCGTACGGCGCGATGCTCGCCGACGGCTCGGAGTACCGCGGCGACTACGGCCTCACCGTGGCCGAGCTCACCCGCTTCCACCGCCCCCGGCTGGAGGCACTGGCCGCGGCGGCCCCCGACGTCTTCGCCGTCGAGACCATTCCCGACCTGCGAGAAGCCGAGGCCGTGCTGATCGCCCTGGACGGCCTGGGCATCCCGGCCTGGCTCTCGTACAGCATCCGCGGGACGACCACCAGCGCGGGCCAGCCGCTGACCGAGGCCTTCGAGCTGGCCCGAGGCGGCGATGCCGTCGTCGCCACCGGAGCGAACTGCGCCCCCGCCGCCGACGCTGCCGCCGCACTGGACCTGAACACCGGACTGCCCGGCGTCGTCTATCCGAACGGCGGAGGCGTCTGGAACGCCACCACCCGGAGGTGGGTGGGCGCCCAGGACGAGATCGCGGACCTGGCACCCTCCTGGCTCGCCGCCGGCGCGGCACTCGTCGGCGGCTGCTGCCGCGTCGGCCCCGCCGAGATCAAAGAGCTGGCCGACCGCCTCACCCCTCGGGCGGCGGACCGCTGAGCGGCGATCCAGGGCCGACGCCAACCACCCCTCCACACACGTCGCGTGTGCCACACCCCCGACGCGGCGCGCCGGGAACCGCCGATCCCCGCCTGCCTCCTCCTCGTACACGCACCACTCGCAAGGAACGCCACCCATGTCCCAGCCCGTCCCCCTCCCGGTGATCGACCTCTCGGCCCTCGACCGTGCCGCGCTCCACCGGGCCGCCCGCGACGTCGGCTTCTTCCATCTGGTCGGTCACGGCATCACCCCCGCCGAACAGCACCGGCTGCTCGGTACCGCCCGTGACTTCTTCGCCCTGCCCGAGGCCGACCGGCACGCGGTCGACAACCTCAACTCGCCCCATTTCCGCGGCTACACACGGATCGGAAACGAGCACACCCAGGGCCGCCGCGACTGGCGCGACCAACTCGACATCAGCAACGAGCTTCCCGTTCATGTGCCGGCCCCGGGCGAGCCCCCCTACTGGTGGCTCGAAGGACCGAACCAGTGGCCCGGGGCCCTGCCCGTGCTCCAGGAGGTCTCGCTGGAGTGGATGGCCCGGCTCAGCACGGTCGCCCACCGGCTGCTGCACGAACTCCTCGCGGCCATCGGGGGTCCCGAGGACTTCTACGACGACGCCTTCTCCGGCCGCCCGCGCAACCACCTCAAGCTGGTCCGCTACCCGGGACGGGCCCCGGTGGGCGACGACCAGGGCGTGGGCGTGCACAAGGACTACGGCTTCCTGACCCTGCTGCTGACCGACGAGGTGCCCGGGCTCCAGGTCGAGACGCCGGACGGGCAGGGGTTCATCGACGTGCCGTATCTGCCCGGGGCGTTCGTGGTGAATCTGGGCGAGCTGCTGGAGGTCGCGACGAACGGCTATCTGAAGGCGACGAACCACCGTGTGGTCTCTCCTCCGGGATCACGCGAGCGTTTTTCCGCACCGTTCTTCTACAACCCCCGGCTCGACGCCCGGATCGCCCCGCTCCCCTTCCCCGGCGCGTCGATCGCGACAGGCGTGACGGAGGACCCGGACAACCCGCTGTTCGCCGAGTTCGGCTGGAACGAGCTCAAGGGCTGGATCCGCGCCCACCCCGCGGTGGTGAGGAAGCACCATCCGGAACTGACCCTCACATGACCGGCGGCACGCACCTCTTCGGGCCGCCTCGGACGCCGTGCCGCGTGGTCAGCGCAGCCGGGGCCGCGACTGGTCTCCGATACGGCTGATCTCCTGTCGGCAGGGGGTGTCGGAGAGTACGGGGTGGGTGATGCCGAGCCTGCGGTGGTTGTCCAGCGCCGCGGCGACGTCGGCTGCGGAGCCGACCAGCCGTGTGGTCCCCGCTCCCCCGCCGCCGAACCTGCCGGGCGTGGTGTCACTCGGAGAACGGGGTCAGGCTGCCACGGCGACGCCGATTCCGATGGCGATGAACAGCCAGCCGGTTGTCAGTTCCCAGCGGTGGCGGATCTTCGGGCGAGCCAGGACCGCGCGCAGCCGGGCGGCGACAGTGACCAGGGCGAACCAGTAGGCGACACCGATCAAGACGTCCAGGGTGCCGAGAAAGAAGATCTGCCGCGTCATCGAACCGCCGCCGTGGACGAACTGCGGCAGGATGCTGAGGAAGAACAGCGCCGCCTTGGGATTGAGTACGTTGGTGAGGACGCCCTGGGTGAAGCCGGACCGCCATCGGCCATGCGCCGAGGAGTCCTTCGCCGCGTTTTCCGGCGTCGGACCGTCCGCGGGGCCGTCGGCCGCCTCCCGCCCGGCGGCCCGCTCGCGGGCGGCCCGTCGGGCGGCCAGCACCGCTCGGATCCCCAGGTGGACGAGGTAGGCAGCGCCCACCAGTTTGATGGCGTCGTAGACCGCCGGCGAGCGCGCGGCGATCAGTGACAGGCCGACGGCGGCGGCAAGCATGTGCACGCACAGCCCGGCCTGGGCGCCCAGCGCCGCAGCCCGCCCCTTGGCCGGATGCTCGGTGGCCGATCTCACCACCACGAGCCAGTCCGGGCCGGGCACGAGATAGGCCACCAGTACTACGCCGAGGAAGCCGACGAGGTCGACCGACATCCGTTCTCCCTTTCGTTGACCCCGTGGCCGGTTCGCCGCGCGAGGGGGTTGCGTGCCAAAAGCAGGGCGGCCGGGCCCGGTCGGTCAGGCTGCGATGGTGCGCCTGCCGACGAGCGAGGCGACGGACTCGTCGGGTGTTCCCAGCCCCTGGTCCAGCTGCTCGTCCGCGAAGGTCAGAGGCGGCAGCATTTGGCCACCTCGTCCTGGGGCCGACCGTCTCCATCAGCAGGCCACTACGGTATGCGGCTTCGCACACCCCGCGCGCCGCACCCGGACGGCCGAAGGGCAACCCCCAGACCAGGCCGCGCCCGCGCGGGACGGGGCAGTCCGTGCCGGCGGGCCGTCACGGTGAGGGGGCGGCCCCTGCGCTCTCCCAACGCGGCTGTCCGGGCCTGCAGCGCGCCGTCGGACCAGAACAGCTCCAGAGTCCAAGCACCGGTGGCGAACGCCGGGTTGTAGTCGCGGGGGGTGCCGTTGTGCTCGCCGGGTTTCCACACGTCGTACTCGGAGCGCATCCGCGTGAGGACCATGGGTGTCCCGTACCCGCTGATGGACTTGGACAGGCAGACGATGTCGGGGGCGATTCCGGCCAGTGAAGGAGAAGAAGGGTCCGGTGCGCCCGCAGCCCGTGCGGATGTCGTCCACCACCAGCAAGGTGCCGTGCTCACGTGCCCAGGGGGACAACGCGCGCAGACGGGCCGGACAAGCGGGGTTGACCCCGCCCTCGCCCTGAACGGTCTCCAGGATCACGTCCGCGAGTGGCTCGCCGGCGGCGGCGCTGGCCAGTGAGCGGACGGGGCGGGTCACCGCCTGTCCGTGGTCCTTGGGGCCCCCTCCGACACCACCAGCCCATGACCGGCCCCTTTCCGCGGGACCGAGATTCTGCGAACCTGCGCGCTTCGCTGTTCGATCTACTGCGGCTGTCGGAGACCGACACGACCAGCTGGACGTCTCGGCGCCGCCGGGCCGCGCTGGAGTCGGTGTCCACCGACCGCCGCAGGCTCACCCTCGTGCCGCGATGGCTTACGCACGGCGATCTGCGGCTGCGCCGCGCCTGCTGGGATGGCGTGTCAGACCACGGCGAGCCGGTCCACCAGCAGCTCCACCCGTGACTCGGCGTCCTCCGGCAGCAGCCGTCGCGACCTGGTCAGGGTCGCCACCCCGTGCAGGGACGCCCAGAACACCTCGGTGAACAGCCCCGGGGCGACGCCGTCCCCGGCGACCTCGCCGAGGCACTCCAGCAGCGCGGCGAAAGCATCCTTGAGCGGTTCCGGAGTTTCCTCCTGTGCGAACGCGAGGCCGCCGTCGAGCTGGAAGATGGCGTCGTAGACCGCCGGGTTGCGTTCGGCGAAGTCGAGGTAGGCGCGGGCGAGGGCGTACACCCGGGCGCGCGGACCGTCCGCGGCGGCGGTCGCGGCCCGCACCGCCGCGGCCAGCTCGGTGGCGCCCTGAAGGGCGACGGCGCCGATGATCTCGCGCTTGCCGCGGAAGTGGCTGTAGAGGACGGGCTGGCTGTATTCGATGCTCTCAGCGAGTCGGCGGGTGGTGACCGCGTCCCAGCCCTGCTGCTCGGCGAGTTCGCGGGCTGTCGCCACGATGAGGCGCTCACGCTCCGCCCGTTCGCGTTCCTTGCGTTCCTGTACCGACATAATTCGATCCTAGCACCGCTAGACAAGTGAGCGACGACAGTACTAGCGTTGCCTTGTCACCTAGCAACGCTAGATATCGAAAGGGTCATCATGCTCAACGCACTCGAAATCCTCACCACCGTGACCGTCGGCTTGATGGTGGGGGTGGAGTTCTCCGTCGCCTTCGTCATGAACCCGATCCTCAACGCCCTCCCCGAGGACAGCAGCCAACGCGGACACACCCATGCAGGCCGGATGCTCGGTGCCGTGATGCCGGTCTGGTACATCGGCTCACTCGTCCTCGTCGGCATCTGGGCTGTCGCCGGACGACACCACGACGCCGCCGGCCTCGTCGCCGTCGCCGGCGCCCTTCTGATCCTCAGCATTGTCATGTCGCTCCTGCTGCTGGTCCCGATCAACAACCGGAACAAGACGTGGACCCCCGAGAACCGGCCCGAGAACTGGAAGCAGCAGCTGAACCGCTGGGAGCGCCTCCACTACGTCCGCGTCGCCGTCATCGTCGCCGCCTTCGCCCTGGTGGTCACGGCCCTCACCTGAGCCGACGGGCTCACCTGCGCCCGGTCGTCCGCCGCAACGGCTCGGCCGTGCGCCCGAAGCTCGCCACCGGCGCCGGCACCGGCACCGGCATCCATATCCAGGACCCGGCCACCAGCGCCCTCCCTCGCACTCCGCCGGTATTCCACCGGGGATGACGCGGGCGTCGGCGCGAAGCCGGCCGAGCGCGCCATCCCCCAGCAGGTCACCGCGTCAGGTGGACCGGCCGGCTGCCGCGGCTCTCTTCCGCTTCGATCACCTCGACGCATCGAGCGAGGGCGGCCACCATGTAGCGACGCCAGAGCGGGGCGAAGGGGCCGCCGAGGATCCAGCGGCGGCCGGGCAGCGCCTTGAACTCGTAGGTCCAGCGGATGAGCGTGCCGTCACCGTCGGGGTTGACGTTGAACTCGCCTCGGACTCCGGCCGCGAGGCGGGACAGGACGTTGGTGAAAGCGGTCAGCTGATAGGCGAAGCTGGACCCTGCCGTGTATTCGGTGAGTTCCTCGTCGGCTTGTGATCCGTCGTCGAACTGCGGGTTCCTTCGCGGGCCTACGTGGTCCCAGGCCTCGGTCTGGTTCGCCACACTGGAGATTCCGGGAAATGGCGCCACCGGGCGGAAAACGGTGGGGAGGTCGATGGGGACCAGCAGCCGGAAGGTCTCCTGGGGTGTCTGCCAGGTTCGCTGCTGGACAGTGATCGTGACGGTCTTGTCGGCCGGGCCGATGAGCAGTGTGGTCATGGTTCAGCCCGCCACGGTGGCGAGAACGGGATAGTCCGTGTAGCCACGGTGGTCGCCGCCGTAGAAGGTGGCCGGGTCGGGCTCGTTGAGCGGGGCACCTGTACGGATGCGGTCGGGCAGGTCCGGATTGGCGAGTGCCATCGTGCCGACCGTGATGACGTCGGCCAGGCCCGTGTCGAGATCGGCGACGCGCGTCTCGATCGGTGCGCCCGCGCGGTTGAGGAGCAGGGCCGTAGGCCATTGCCGGCGCAGTCGTCGCAGCAGTTCCTCGTCACGGCCCTGGATCACGTGCAGGTAGGCGAGGTTCAGTGGCGCGACGGCGCCGAGCAGCGCCGGGTACAGGTCGTGGGTGTCGTGCTCGGTGATGTCGTTGTAGGGGTTGGCCGGTGAGATGCGCAGGCCCGTACGGTCGGCGCCGATCTCGTCGGCCACCGCGGATGCCACCTCGACGGCGAAGCGGACGCGGTTGGTGATCGATCCGCCGTATCGGTCGGCACGTCGGTTGGCGTTGTTCGACAGGAACTGGTGGATCAGGTAGCCGTTGGCGCCGTGGATCTCGACCCCGTCGAAGCCGGCGGCGACGGCTGCTGAGGCCGCGCGGCGGAACTCGTCGACCACACCGGCGACTTCGTCGGTGGCGAGCGCCCGCGGAGTGGGCATGTCCTGCGGGCCCGAGGCGGTGAACATGACGCCCTGGGGCCGGATGGCCGACGGGGCGAGGGGCCGACGGTGGTGCGGGGTGTTGTCCGGGTGGGAGATGCGGCCGGTGTGCATGAGCTGGACGACGATGCGGCCACCGGCGGCGTGCACCGCGCTGGTGACCTCCCGCCAGCCGGCGATGTGCGCCTCGGTGTGGATGCCGGGGGTCAGCAGGTAGCCCTGTCCGTCGTCGGAGGGCTGGGTGCCCTCGGTGATGATCAGGGCCATCGAGGCGCGCTGCCGGTAGTACTCACGGTTGAGGTCGCTGGGGACACCGTCCGTCCGCGAGCGGTCGCGGGTCATCGGTGCCATGGCAAGGCGGTGGGGAAGGTTGAGGGCGCCGACGGCGATGGGGGTCCAAATAGTCACGTTGTGTCGCTTTCTGGAGGGGCTTGCTAAAGGGACTTGAGTACGCGGACGCGGTCGGCGACGGCGCGGCGGGCAACCGCGCTCGTGAAGGCGATGGAGTCGAACTCGTGCGGGACGCCGGAGTGCAGGTGGAACTCCACGGGCACGCCGGCCCGGCTGAGCTTGGTCGCGTAGGCGAGGTCCTCGTCGCGGAAGGCGTCGAGCTGGCCGACCTCGATGTAGGCGGGGGGCAGCCCCGTCGCGTCGTCGAGCCGGGCGGGAGCCGCCGTGGCGGGTACGTCGGGCCCTCCCGCGGCCTCGCCGAGCAGCGCCGGCCAGGCGGTGCGGCTGTCGTCGTAGGACCACAGCAGGAACGGCTCGATGTGCGGGTCGGGTGTGGTCGTGCGGTCGTCGAGCATCGGCATGAGCAGGATCTGCCGGGCGATCGCCGGGCCGCCGCGCTCCCGGGCGAGGATCGACAGCGCTGCGGCCAGTCCGCCGCCGGCGCTGTCGCCCATCACCGCGATCCGGCCCGGGTCGACGCCCAGTTCGTCGGCATGCCCGTGCAGCCAGCACAGGGCCGTGTACGCGTCCTCGAGCGGTGTGGGGAAGGGGTGCTCGGGGGCCCGGCGGTATTCGACGGACAGCATCGGCACGCCGCTGGCGGAGACATAGCGGGAGACCGGTCCGTCGAACAGGTCGATGTGGCCGAAGATGTAGCCGCCGCCGTGGAAGAACAGCACCGCCGGACCAGGTTCGGCGTCGGACTTCGTGTACCAGCGCAGGGGGATGCGTGTGCCGTCGTCGGCCGTCGCGTGGTGCTCGCCGGTCGTCACGTCGGCGGGGATGGGCTGGGCCGCCGACGAGGCACCGATGATCGGCTCCCACATGGCGCGGCGTGCGGGAACGTCGCCCACCGCGGGGGGCGTGGCGCCCGCCATGGCCAGGGCCATGGGGGCGAACACCTCGGTGAACTCCGGGTCGTAGCTGAGTGGCACGACTGCCTCCTAGTCGAGAGGGTTGGTGGAGGGAAGGACGATGACCTTGCCGGAGATCGCGCCTTCGGCGGCCTCGGCGTGCAGGGCCGGCAGGTCCGCCAACGGCACCCGGCGGGCGATGTGGACGCGCAGCTCACCGGAGTCGACCAGCGCCACCAGTCGCGCCAGCTGGGCGGCGTCGCTGTTGACGAAGAGGTCGACGCCGCGTACGCCGCGCTCCTCGTCGAACGGCGCGGGCATCCACACCGTCGTGTTCACCACGACACCGCCGTCGCGCACCACGGAGGTCAGCGCGGCCAGTTCCATCGGATCGACGGGCGCGAGGTTGAGTACGACGTCGACGAGCGCGGACAGCTCGGGGACCCCGTGGCCGAGAACCTCGTCGGCGCCCGCCGTCCTGACCCGTTCCTTGCTGCGCGGCCCGGCCGTGGCGATCACGTGGGCGCCGGCGTGCTTGGCCAGCTGTACGGCGTAGTCGCCGACCGCGCCGCCCGCGCCGTTGATCAGCACGCGCTGACCGGCGGTCAGTTCGGCGTGGTCGAAGAGCGCCTGCCAGGCGGTGAGTCCGACCAGGGGCAGCCCGCCGGCATCGGCCAGCGGGATGCTCGTGGGTGCCGGCGTGAGAATCCCGGCAGGTGCGACGACGTACTCCGCGGACGCGCCGACGCCGGTCATCGGCAGGAAGCCGACGACCCGGTCACCTGCCCTGACCCCATCCACGCCCTCGCCCAGCGCGTCGACCCTGCCTGCGACGTCGATGCCGGGGGTGTGGGGCAGGACCACCGGAATGGGGCCCTGCATGAAGCCCGCGCGGATGTTGCCGTCGACCGCGTTGAACGATGTCGCGGCCACCCGGATCAGAACCTCTCCCGCGGCGGGGACCGGCTGTTCCACGTCTTCGTGGCGCAGGACGTCCGGCGTGCCGTACTCGTGGAAACGCACTGCCTTCATGGCAGACCTCACCTTTCACGATGAAAAAAATGCTTGGATTTTGAAGCACTTCGAGGTCGGAGCATGCTCCGACTGCGAGCGATGCATACGGGTCAAGAAGGGCGACGACCGCTGGCCACCGGCGACCCTGGTCACCACGACCCCTGGTCACCACGACCGCTGGTCGCCGAAGACCGCTAGTTGCCGACGGCGGCCAGGAGCCGGAGTTTGCCGTGGCTGGCGGAACCCGGCACGGCGGTGAAGACCAGCAGCGTCTGGCACTGCTCCGGATCAAGCAGCATCTCGGCGTACAGCTCCAGTTCCCCCAACTCGGGGTGCAGGTAGCGCTTGAGGTCGTGATGGTGGGTCACGCCCACCTCGTGCAACCGCCAGATGTTCGCGAACTCGGGACTGACCTCCAGGAGTGCCGCGACGATCTCGCCGGCCCTCCCCGTGGGGTCGGCCGTGTACGCGTCACGGATCTCCGCGGCGAAGACCCTGCCGCGCACCGGATGGTCCTCGACGGGGTAGAGGCCACGGATCCGCGGATCTCCGGTGAACCAGCGGTAGACCAAATAGCGGGACAGGCCCGAGTACTTGGTGTAGTCGCCGAGGAGCGCGACCGCCGGACGCGTCTGCAACAACGCCTCGCCGAACCGTGACAGCACGATCGCGGGCACGTCCGAGAGGCCGGCGACGACCCTCATCATCGTGGGACCGACGTGATCGTCACGCAGGACCCGCTGTGGCGCCGGGATGCCGCCGAGGACGAAGAGGTGGTCACGCTCGTGCAGGTTGAGACGCAACGCCTGGGCGAGCGCGACGAGCATCCGCTCCGACGGCGCGGGACCGCGCTGCTGCTCGATCCTGCTGTAGTAGTCGGCCGACATGCCGGCCAGCGCGGCCACCTCCTCGCGCCGCAACCCGCTGGTGCGGCGACGCTGCCCGCGGGGAAGCCCGACGTCCTCCGGCTGCAACGCCTCACGACGTGCGCGGAGAAAATCCGCCAGCAACGCCCGGTCCATCGTCCGACCTCCTCTGTTCGACAGGACCACCTTGACTCGAACCGGAGGCGAGGTGAAGGGCGACCTTATCCGCGGACAAGTTGTCCCTGGCTGACCTCCGGTGTGCGGGAGGCCGGGCCCGCCGGACGTGGGCGGCCTCGGTCGGCGCCTCTCGCCGGTGCGGTGCGCGGCTGTTCCTCATCAGCGTCCGCCGCAAAACCGACCAATGCGTGCTTCAGAACGTGCGGGCGGCCAGCCATGTGGTGGGATCGAGCGCGATCCGATCGACGCGGTTTCCGGTGGTGACGTGGTGCTCGCGGCGGGTGCCGTCGCGGCGGGTGGCGTCGCGGCGGACGACCTCGTATCCGCCCTCGTCAAGGACGGTGACGGAGGCGCACCATGCCGGATCGTCCTGGTCGGGCTGGATGACGACGAACGTGTTGCCCGTGTCGTTGAGCTCGCCGATTGGCTCGAACAATGCGAGCACCCGACGGCGAGCTTGTCATGGCGGGTGGCGACCGCCCGGTGCTGCTTGAGGCGGCTGATCCCGCCTTCGACGGCATGCCGGGGCTTGGAGTCCTGCCGGCCGAAGGCTCGCGGACGGCCCTCCCGCGCTGCCCCGGCGTGGCGGTCGCGGACCTGGTCGGCCGGCGCGGGGATCGTGCACCGGATCCCGCGTGGGCGCGGACAAGCCGGGTGTGATCTGGCCGGCCGCATCCGCGCGGGCCTGCAGCACGGTCAGGATCCGGGCCAACACACCCTCGCGCTGCCGGAGCCGACAGTGTGCAGGATCGCGAGGGTGTGCCTCTCCGCCGGACTACCGGGGTGGGGTCGCGGTGGCAGCAGGGGTGAACTGCCACCAGTTCATATTGAGCAGGTAACCGCTGCCGCCGGTGAACCGCAGGTAGAGGTCCTGGGTTCCCGTCGCGCCGTTGACCGGGCAGGTCACGGTCGTCCAGGTCTGCCAGCCGCCGGTGTTCGGCACACCGCACCGGCTCACGACCGTCCCGTTCGGACCGCCCAGGCGCAGTTCGACGGTGCCGCCGCCGTTGGCCGAGGCCGCGCGCGCGGTGAAGGAGGCCGCGCCGGACCCGAAGGCCACGCCCTTCACTTTGATGTAGTCGCCGTTGTCGATCCAGCCGACGTTCATTCCGCCCTCGGTGGACGGTTCGGTCTCGATCCCGGAACCCTGGGCGATCGTCTCGGCCTCCTGGCGTACGTACGGGTCGAGCGTGCCGGCCTGGGGGGCGCCCGTGTTCGTCATGTTGATCGTCGGGATCGTTCCGTCGGCGTTGTAGGAGAACCTCTCCACCGCGACCGAGCGGGTGAAGCCGCCGCCGCCCGGCAAGGCGCCGTTGTGGTAGAAGAAGTACGAGTTGCCCTTGAAGTCCACGATCCCGGGGTGGTTGGTGAAGCTGCTGCCCTGTGTGGGCATGACCGTCCCGCGGTAGGTCCACGGCCCGGTCGGGCCGGGCGCCGTCGAGTAGGCGATGAACTCCGAGCAGCACTTGGCGGCGAAGACCAGGTAGTACAGGCCGTTCCGCTTGTAGACCCACGGTCCCTCTTCGTACAGGGTGGGGCGGTTGGGGTCGCCCGTGCGGGTGCCGAACCCGGCGGTTGTGAGGGGGATCCTGGTGGGGCTGCCCGCATAGGAGGTCATGTCGGTGTTCAGCCTGACGTACCACAGGTTCGGGTTGCCCCAGTACAGATAGGCCTGGCCGTCGTCGTCGATGAAGACAGTCGGATCGAACTCACCGTTCTCCACCAGGGGGTGGCCGAGGGCGTCCCGGAAGGGTCCGGTGGGGCTGTCCGACACCGCCACGCCTATGGCCATCCGGCCGGTCGCCCGGTTCGTCACCGGCACGTACCAGTAGAACCGGCCGTTGCGCTGCACGGCTTGTCCCGCCCACGCGTCGGAGGACGCCCAGCTGAAGGTGGTCAGGCTGAGCGGAGAACCGTGGTCGGTCCAGTTGACCATGTCGGCGGAGGACCACACCCGCCAGTCCTTCATGGTGAAGTAGGTGGAACCGTCCTCGTCGTGCCCGGTGTAGAGGTAGACCCGCCCGTTGTGCACCAGCGGGGCAGGATCGGCGGTGTAGATGTGCTGCACGATCGGGTTGTCGGCCCGGGCCGCGGTGGGCTGCACCGCGGCGGGAACGGCGGCGAACGCCAGCAGGAGGCCCACCATCCAGACGGCTGCCCGGGTGAGCCGCGTGCCGGTGGTGGGTATCGGCCGAGCCGTCATCATCGTGGCCTCCGGGGGATGCTGGCTGGTGGGTGAGGTGCAGGCCGGTGCGCGACGCCCCTCACGCTCGGGTCCACTTCTGGCCGGCCTGGCCGTTGCAGCTCCACAGGACCAGCGGGGTTCCGTTGGTGGTGCCGGCTGCGTCGACGTTGAGGCACAGTCCGGAGTGGAGGTTGCGGATCGACCCGTCGGCGCCGATGGTCCACTTCTGGTTGTCCTGGCCGTTGCAGGGCCAGGTGATGACCCGCGTGCCGTTGGCGGTGCCCTGGTCGTAGGCGTCCAGGCACTTGTCGCCGAAGACGCGGATCTCACCGCCGGCCCATGTGGTCCACAGCTGGTTGGCGGCCGTGTGGCAGTCCCAGATCAGTGCCGTGGCCCCGGCCGCGGTGGAGGCGTTGTCCACGTCCAGACAGCGGCCGGAGGCGCTGCCGCGCAGACGCGAGGTGGTGGCGGTCAGCGGGCTGCCACCGCTGATCCGGAACACAGCCACGCCGTGCGCGGGGATGCTCGCCGAGATCTGTCCGGACGTGCTCGATGTGCCGCCGGTCC
The DNA here is from genome assembly GCF_040605435.1 of Streptomyces sp. NPDC005574. Classification (NCBI taxonomy): domain Bacteria; kingdom Bacillati; phylum Actinomycetota; class Actinomycetes; order Kitasatosporales; family Streptomycetaceae; genus Streptomyces; species Streptomyces sp. NPDC005574. Next base: position 2,760 of record NZ_JBEXCW010000058.1, on the reverse strand, counting down.
ACAGGTCCGTGAGGGTGAACTGCCCGCCGGACAGGCCGACTTGCGCCGCCGTAGTGGCGACCGTCGCGGTGCCTGCTCCCCGGTTGAACAGGCCCACCGCGACCGAGCCGTCGGACAGAGGCTTGGCGAAAACCTCGGTGTTGCCGTCGTCGCGCACCCTGCGTCCGCCCACGCCCAGCGCATCCTGGTTCACCGCCAGCAGGCGGGAGTTGCGCAGGATCGCGCTCACGTCCGCGGACATGGTGCGGATGTCGTTTCCGGCCATGAGCGGGGAACCCATCAGGGCCCAGAGGGCGAAGTGGGAGCGGGACTCGGTCAGTGACAGGCCGGGGCGCCCGACGACCAGCATGTCGGGGTCGTTCCAGTGGCCCGGGCCCGACTGTGCCGCCAGGGGCGCGGTGACGTCCAGGACGTTGCCGACGCCCATCGGATAGCTGTTGGTGTTGCCGTTCTGCCAGATGTCGAGCAGATCCTCGGTCGTCCGCCACAGGTCGGCGACCTCGCCCCAGTTGTAGGTGGCGCCGGTGATGGCGTGGAAGCTGTTGGGGTTGATGCTGTAGACGATCGGCCGCCCGGTGGCGCGCAGGGCATCGCGCATGAGCGTGAACCGGGTGACCTGCTCGTCGCGGGTACCGCTGGAGGAGCACCAGTCGTACTTGAGGTAGTCGACGCCCCACGCGGCGAACGTGGTCGCGTCCTGGGTCTCGTGCCCCCTGCTGCCCGTCGACCCGGGATAGCCTCCGCTGGCCTGCGCGCAGGTGCGGTCGCCCGGCACCTGGTAGATCCCGAACTTCAGGCCCTTGCTGTGGATGTAGTCCCCGAGGGCCTTCATCCCGCTCGGGAACTTGGTCGGATTGGCCCGCAGGTTGCCCGCCGCGTCGCGCTGCGGGTCGAACCAGCAGTCGTCGACCACCACATACCGGTAGCCGGCCTCCCGCATGCCCGAGGACACCATCGCGTCGGCGGCCTGACGGACCTGCGCCTCAGTGACCCCGCACCCGAAGCTGTTCCAGCTGTTCCAGCCCAGCGGCGGCGTGAGCGCCGGACTGCCGGGCGCGGCCGAAGCGGTGGAGTGGACCGCGGCAGTGAAGGACGCGGTGACCGCCAGCGCGGCAGCTGCGAAGAGACGAAGCAGTCGTCTGCTTGATCGTTTGGGCACGGTGGGCTCCTTTTCGTGGGCAGGCCGGTGGGCGTCCCGCCCAGGTACCGCCGGTCGCCGCAGGGCGCCTGCGCGGATCCGGCTCGGCGTGCATCGAGGTCTGGGGGGCCAGGCCCGCACGGTGTCGTGCCTGGCCCCGGCCTGTCAGTTCTCCAGGCGCCAGTGCTGGTTGGCACCGCCCGAGCAACTCCACAACTGGATCTTCGTCCCGTTGGCGGTCCCCTGACCGCTCGCGTCGAGGCAGAGACCCGACTGCACCGCCGCGATCGTGCCGTCGGCATTGACGTTCCACTGCTGGTCCGCCTGCCCGCTGCAGTCCCAGATCGCCGCCGGGGCGCCGTTGCCCGCCGACTGGCCGACGCCCAGGCACTTGTTGCCGTAGACGACGAGCTGCTTTGCGGCGGTGTAGGTCCAGCGTTGGTTGGAGCCACCGTTGCAGTCCCACAGTTGTGCCTGTGTGCCGTTGGCCGTGGTGGAGTTGTTGATGTCGAGGCAGCGTCCCGACCCCTGGCCGATGATCGCCTGGTTGCCGGACGGGGGCGGCGGCTGCGTGTTCGAGCCGAACTGGCTGAAGAACTGCCACACCGCTGCCGACGTCCAGGTGCGCCAGCCGTCACCGGTGGAACCGTCGATGGGACCGGGGTCGTGGCCCGCTCCGTCGAACGCGGCCCAGACGACGGGGTATCCGGACCTGCATCCGGAGTAGGTGGTGATGATGTGCGTCAGGCTTCCGTTGGCCGGCTCGGGCGGGTTCTGCCGCGTGCAGCCGTTGGCCCGGACGAAGGTGTCGCGCAGTTCCCGTCCCGACGAGATGGGCAGCACGTTGTCCCTGAGGCCGTGCAGACCCATGTAGGCGATGGGCTGGCTGCCGCCGTTGCACCCGCTGAGGTTCGCTCCGGAGTAGACCGCGACCGCGCGGAACACCGTCGCTCGGGAGCAGGCGAGGGCGTACGACATCGCGCCGCCGTAGCTGAAGCCGGCGGAGAACAACTGGGTGGTGTCGACGCACAGACCTGCTTCGAGCTGGCTGACCATGGCGTCGACGAAGGCCACGTCCTGACCGCCGGGGTTGGCCCAGCCGTTGCCGTTGCCCTGCGGGGCGACGAAGATCGTGCTGTTGTTCGCGTTGTCCGCCAGGCGCCGCAGGCCGTAGTAGGACCAGTTGTAGCCGTCCGTTCCGCCCGAGTCGACGTCGTTGGCGGTGCCACCCCGCCAGTGGAAGCCGAAGATCAGCCGGTAGGGGTGGTTGCTGTCGTAGCCGGTCGGGACCCGCAGGATGTAACTGCGGTTCTGGCCGCCGCTCTGAACCGTGTGGTTGCCGCTCGTCAGCGCCGGGGCCTTGCCGCACCCGCCACTCGGCGCGGCCGCGGTCTTCGCGGTCGACGGGGACGCGCCGAGGCCACTGCTGAACGAGGTGCCCGCGGCTGACAGGACGAGAAGTACCGCAGCCACGATGGAGAGTAAGAACGGTTTGCGATTCATGCACTCCTTCTTCCGTTGGTCGGGGAAAAGGTGCCTCTATGGTTTTCGTCAAGCCGTAGCGGGTGTGGGTGGTTGGTAGAAGGTGCCGTCGCGGAGCATGGCGAACAGGACGTCGATGC
>NZ_JBEXCW010000057.1:0-53899 GCF_040605435.1 Streptomyces sp. NPDC005574 | reverse complement strand
GTCCGCCCGCGGGCGGACGGGCGGCGGCAGTCGACGCCCGCGGCAGCGGCCGCGGGCGCTGCGTCGCGGTCAGTGGAAGAAGTGGCGCGTGCCCGTGAAGTACATCGTCACGCCCGCCTTCTCGGCGGCCTCCACGACCAGCTCGTCACGGACCGAACCGCCGGGCTGGACCACGGCCCTGACACCGGCCCCGACGAGGATCTCCAGCCCGTCCGGGAACGGGAAGAACGCGTCGGACGCGGCGAACGAGCCCTGGGCGCGCTCGGCACCGGCCCGCTCCACGGCCAGCTTCGCCGAGTCCACCCGGTTGACCTGCCCCATGCCGACGCCGACCGAGGCACCGCCCTTGGCGAGCAGGATGGCGTTGGACTTGACGGCCCGGCAGGCCCGCCAGGCGAAGGCGAGGTCGGCCAGCTCGTCGGCGGACAGCGCCTGGCCCGTCGCCAGGGTCCAGTTCGCCGGGTCGTCGCCCTCGGCCTGGAGCCGGTCGGTCACCTGGAGCAGCGCGCCGCCGTCGATCGGCTTGACCTCGACCGGGTTGGACGGGCCGTCCGGGGCCTTCAGCACCCGGATGTTCTTCTTCCTGGCCAGTGCCTCCAGCGCGCCCTCCTCGTAGTCGGGCGCGACGATGACCTCGGTGAAGATCTCGGCGACCTGCTCCGCCATCTCCCTGGACACCGGGCGGTTGACCGCGATCACCCCGCCGAACGCCGACAGCGGGTCGCAGGCGTGCGCCTTGCGGTGCGCCTCGGCGACGTCCGCGCCGACCGCGATGCCGCACGGGTTGGCGTGCTTGATGATCGCGACACAGGGCTCGGCGTGGTCGTACGCGGCACGGCGGGCGGCGTCCGTGTCCGTGTAGTTGTTGTACGACATCTCCTTGCCGTGCAGCTGCTCGGCCTCGGCGAGACCGCCGCCGGCGCCGTCCAGGTAGAGGGCGGCCGGCTGGTGCGGGTTCTCGCCGTAGCGCAGGGTGCTGCCGCGCTCCCAGGTGGCGCCGAGGAAGTCGGGGAAGCGCGACTCGTCGACGGGCGCGTAGGAACTCGCGAACCAGCTGGCGACCGCGACGTCGTAGGCGGCCGTGTGCTGGAACGCCTCGGCGGCCAGACGCTTGCGGCTGGTGAGGTCGAAGCCGCCGTTCTGCACCGCGGCGAGGACGTCGGCGTACCGCTCGGGGCTGGTGACGACGGCCACCGACGGGTGGTTCTTGGCGGCGGCGCGCACCATCGACGGACCGCCGATGTCGATCTGCTCCACGCACTCGTCGGGGGTGGCACCGGAGGCGACGGTCTCGCGGAACGGGTAGAGGTTCACCACGACGAGGTCGAACGGCTCCACGCCCAGCTCGGCGAGCTGCTCGCGGTGGCTGTCGAGGCGCAGGTCGGCGAGGATGCCCGCGTGGACCTTGGGGTGCAGGGTCTTGACCCGGCCGTCCAGGCACTCGGGGAAGCCGGTGAGCTCCTCCACCCGGGTCACGGGGACGCCGGCGCCGGCGATACGCCCGGCGGTGGAGCCGGTGGAGACGAGTTCCACGCCCGCCTCGTGGAGCCCGCGGGCGAGCTCCTCGAGCCCGGTCTTGTCGTAGACGCTGACGAGCGCCCGGCGAAGGGGCCGCTTGTTGCTCTCGGCGGTCACTGGATAACTACCTTTCGTCCCTCAATGCGATAGCCGTTGCGGGCGAGCCGGCCCACGACGTCGACGAGCAGCCTTCGCTCGACTTCCTTGATGCGCTCGTGCAGAGCGCTCTCGTCGTCCTCGTCCCGGATCTCCACCACGCCCTGGGCGATGATCGGTCCGGTGTCGACGCCGTCGTCGACGAAGTGGACGGTGCAGCCGGTGACCCTGGCGCCGTACGCGAGCGCGTCCCGCACACCGTGGGCTCCGGGAAAACTGGGCAGCAGGGCCGGGTGCGTGTTGACGAACCGCCCGCCGAAACGGGCCAGGAACTCCTTGCCCACGATCTTCATGAACCCGGCGGACACCACGAGGTCGGGCTCGTACGCGGCGACCGCCCCGGCCAGCGCCGCGTCCCACTCCTCGCGGCTCGCGTGGTCCTTCACCCGGCAGACGAAGGTGGGGATCCCGGCACGCTCGGCACGCGCCAGCCCCTCGATGCCCGCGCGGTCGGCCCCTACGGCCACGATCCGCGCTCCGTACGCCTCGTCGCCGGCGCTCTCGATGGCGTCCAGGAGCGCCTGGAGGTTCGTACCGGAACCGGAGACCAGCACGACAAGGCGTTTGGCCACGGGCTTGGCGGCCACGATGGGGCCCTTTCTCGGGGGAGCGTTTGTACGGTCGTACGAATGCTTCGCGCCCCGGGATACGGGGAAGTCTACGAAGCGGCCGACCGTCAGCAACGATACCGGCACTCCTGACGGCCCCCGTGGGACGGGGGCGTGGCCGGAAGGTAGCGTCTGGAACGAGTGGGCTCGGGAACGCGGTCGTTGTGCGGTGCGTTCACGAAGTGACAGCCCACGCCAGACCAGGTACTCACCAAGGGGAAGACGCTCACTTGATGCCGGACCGCAGCCTGCGACTCCTCACGCTCCCCCAGCAGTCGGTGCAGGGAGGGGAGCGCGGCGGCATGCTCCTGCGTGAGCGCCCCGCCTCACCGCCGGACGCCCCCTCGGGCCGCGGCGACGGCGACGAGCACGACGGTCCGGCCGCGGACGACAACCCCTTCGCCCCGCCGCCCGAGGGCACGCCCGACCGTCCCTGGCAGCCGCGCCGCCCCACCGGCGGCGGCGACGAGGGGTCCGACGCCCCGCAGGACGGCTCCCCGAACCCCCCGCGCCCTCAGGACGGGCGCTCCCCGTGGGGCAGCCACTGGAGCGACCAGCAGCCCGGCCGCTCCCCCGGCGGCTTCGGCCAGCGCCCGGGCGGCCCCGGCAACAACCAGCAGGGCCCCGGTGGCGGCGGCCCCGGCTCCGGCCCCCGCTGGGACGCCACCGACCCCTCGCAGCGCCGTGCCCGCTACTCCCTTCTCAGCGGCATGTGGGCCTTCTTCTTCGCCCTCTTCAGCTGGCCGTACGTCGCTCTGCTGCTCGGCGCGCTGTCCCTGTACTGGGGCATCAGCGCGCTGCGCGCCAAGCCCCGCACCCCCGACCCGAACGCCCCCGCGCCCGACCCGAACGCCCGCCCGCAGACCTCCGCCGCCGTCAGCGGCCTGGTCGCCGGGTCCCTGGCGCTCGCCCTGGTCGCCGCCGGCTTCACCGCGCAACTGGTCTACAGCGACTACTACACCTGCACGAACGACGCCCTCACCAACGAGGCGAAGCAGTCCTGCAACCGCCTCCTGCCGAAGGAACTGCGCACCCTGCTGGGCGTCAGCGACTGACCGCTACCGGGTAGCGGGGAGCCGGGGAGGGCTGTCATTTCGGCGCGTCCGGTGACCGGGGTGCGCCGGGCGGGGTGCTCCAGGGCCCGGGTGTCGTCGCCGACGTCGGGCGCGGGGCCGGGGGCTCGATGGGCAGGAAGTCGTAGGCGTCGTCGTAGGTGAGCTGCTGGTCCCGCAGCCCGGCCATGACGTCCTGATCGCTCAGCGCGGCGAGCGCGGACAGCACGTCCTGGTCGGAGGCGGCGCCGGATGTCGCCGCCGGGCCGGACACGGCGGTGCCGGGTGTCGCGGCGGACGCCGCCGAGCCCGACCCCTTCCGCCGTGGCAACCAACCACCGGCGGGCCGCAGCGGCAACCGAAGACGCCGCCGACCCGAGAAGAGGGCGGGTGGCTGAAACGGGGTCGACGGCTCGGGCGGGATGGGGGGCTTCGAGGCGGGTGGCGGCGGGGTGGGGGGCGTTGGGGCGAGTGGCGGTGGGGTGGAGGGCTTCGAGGCGGGTGGCGGTTCGGGGGACTTCTGCCGGGTCGGCGGGGTTGGTGGGGCCGGTGACTTCGACGGGGTGGGCGAGATCGGTGGCTTCGACGGGGTGATCGACTCCTGCGGGGTCTGGGGGTCCCAGGGGGTGGGTGGCTTCGATACGAGTGACGGCTCAGCCGGCTTCTGCGAGGTCCGGGGGTCCCACGGGGTGGGTGACTTCGATACGGGTGACGGCTCAGCCGGCTTCTGCGAGGTCCGGGGGACGGGTGACGGCCCAGCTGACTTCTGCCGGGTCGGTGACTTCGACGGGGTGGAGGGCTCGGGGGATGTCGGGGGCTTCGGCGACTTGGGTTGCTTCGGCCGCTCGGGTAGGTGGGAGGAACCGGTCGTCCCCGGGAGCTGCGGTGGCTCCGGCGACCCGGCGGAGCCCGGTGACACCAGGGACTGCGGTGGCTCCGGCGACCCGGCGGAGCCCGGTGACACCAGGGACTGCGGCTCGGAGAGCGTGAACGGCCCGGGCAGGTCGGAGGAACCCAGTGACTCCGGCCGCGCGACCGTTTCTGGCGACTCCGGCGGCTCCGACGACTCCGACGACCTCCGCAGTTCCGACGGCTCGGACGACCTCCGCGGCTCCGACGGCTTCGCCGACTCGGGCAGCTCGGGTGACTCCGGTGGTTCCGGCGAGTCGGACGCCTCGGACGCCTCGGACGCCTGGGCCGCCTTGGCCGCCTGGGCCGCCTTGGCCGCCTCGGCCAGTTGCGAGGGCCCGGACGGATTCGGCGTCACCGACGACTTCGTCGGCTTCGTCGGCTTCCTGGGCTCCGACGACTTCGGCGACTTCGGCGGCTCGGGTGTGAGCGGTTGCCGGGTGGGCGGGTTCTGGGCCGGCCTGTCCTGCCTGGACGCCTTGGGGACCGTGACGTGCCGGTCCCGCGTCTGCACCCGTGGCCTGCCGATCGTCGTCGTCCGCTCACCGGCCGGCGCACCGGACCGCTCGCGGCGCGGCCAGCAGCGCCAGCACCGCACGCCCAGCGCGACGGGAACCGCGACCGCCGCGAGCCACAGCAGTGCCGCACCGCCGGTCTGCCACCACACGGGTCCGAAGCTCGCGAGGGCGAGGACGCCCAGCGGGCCGCCGGCCAGTCCGGCGAGGACGGCGACACCTACGGCGCCGAGCGCGCAGGCGAGCCCGGTGACCTCAACGGTCCGGCCGGGCGACCACGCCACCGCCGGAATGTCCCCGCCACCTCGGCTCCCCAGGGCCTCTCGACCGGTCCTGCCCTCCCGGCCAATCCGGCTTCCCCTGTCCTCCCGGCTCCCCCGGCTCCCGTCGTTCTCGCGACTTCCCTCGTTCTCCCGACTCCCCCGGCTCCCCTTGTCCTCCCGGCCCACCCGGCCGGCCACGCCTCCCCGGCCGTCCCGGCTCCCCTGGGCCCCATGGCCCACCTGAGCCCCCCGCTCTCTCCGGCTCACCCCGGTCCTCTGGCCCTCCCGGTCCTCCGAACTCGCTCGGCTCCCCCGGCTGTCCCGGCCGCCGGCCGCCGCGGCCGTGCCCGTGAACCAGCCCAGGGTGGCTCCGGCCACCACCGGCACGGCCGCCGCCACCCAGTTCAGGAGGGTCCCGGCGCCCGCGTCCGGGACGGCGGCCAGCAGGGGGAACGGGGGCAGCAGGGACGGCGGCGCCGAGGACAGCGGTCCCACGACGTGGCCGACGCCGAGCGTGAAGCCGGGTCCGAGGGCGTAGGCCGCCCCCCACACCGCCGCGTTCGGCACCAGCGCCAGGCACACCAGCAGGACGGCGAACCGGCCCGACCACCCCTCCGTGAGCTGGAGGAACGACCCCCGCGCCGCCCCGCCGTGCCACACCAGTGACGCGGCCACCAGCAGCGCACCACCACCGGCGAGCACGGCCACCCCCGCGGACGCGGCCCGCGCGCAGATGCCGAGGCGGGTCCGGGCGTCCGGCCCGACGAGAAGACGCCGTACCTCGTTCGGCAGGGCGATCAGAGCCCTGTCCAGCACGGCGCCGGGACGGCCGTGCGCCGTCCAGACGCCCGATCCGGCGGCCACGGCGGCGAGCAGCGGCAGGCACAGCGCCGTCCAGTTCCAGGCGGGCCGCAACGCGCCGCCGGAGGCGTAGAGCGCGACGGCCGTGCCGATGGTGAGGTAGCCGACGACGACGCCCGTCCACGCCGTGCGGGCGGGGACCGGTGGCGGAGCGTCGCCCCGGACGGCCTCCCCGCCGGCCCCGGTCGCATCGGTCGCGTCGGTCGCGTCGCGGGCCGCCCGGTGCAGCAGCCAGACGGGCAGCGCGAGCAGCAGCAGCGGGGTGACGCCCATGGGCGCGGGAACGCCGGAGAGCGTCTCGGTGCGCACCAGCTCGGTGCCGTGCGCGAGCAGCCACAGGGCGGCGGCGGCGTGCAGCGCCCCGCTCGGCCCGCTGTCGGGATACGGCGAGCTGATCCACAGCATCATGACGAGGACGGCGAACAGTCCGAGCCCGAGCCCCGCCGCGACGGCGCCGCCCAGCAGGCCGGCGCCCAGGCCGGGCGAGCGATCGCGCATCCGGGTGAGCAGGAACGACAACAGCGGTCGGCGAACGGTCATCTGGATCACGTCGTCATGCTCCCAACGACACGCGCTTTTCCGTCGTAACAGGCGAACCTCCGATGTGTCGCTCAATATACGTTTATGTACTTTTTCGTACGAAGGGGCTTCCTGTGACGCAGAGCCCCGCGACCCCGCTTCCCCCGCCCAGGGAACGCCGACGCCTGCGTGAGGCCGCGTCGTTGACGCAGGCTCAGGTGGGGGCGCGGCTCGGCGTCACCCGCGAGACCGTCCGCGGCTGGGAGGCCGGACGGACGACTCCGCGCGGCAGGAAGGGAGAGGCGTACGCGAAACTGCTGACCTCGCTGACGGACCCGGCGGACCCCAAGCCCCGTGAGTCCGGGCCGGATTCGGCCCCGGCGCCGATGCGGGTACGGGTGCGGGCGAAGGCGCCGGAGCGCGTCGCGGAACCGGTGTCCATGGGGGCGCCGGGTGTGACGGAACATCAGCCGAACCGGACGGCACCCCAGGAGGAGCCCGTGGCTGTCCTCCAGCAGCCGGCACTCCGACCGGAACCGGTGCCCCCGTCCGGTCCCGCGGCCGTCCCGGAGCCGGCACCTTCCCCCGAACCGGTGACCTCACCGACGGAACTGACTCCCGCTCAGGCGTTCGACGCGCTCTACGCCTTCTGCGCACCCGCCCTCGTACGGCAGACCTACCTGCTGACCGGGCGGCGCGAACTGGCGCGGGAATCGGTCGAGCGGTCCTTCCAACTCGCCTGGCAGCGCTGGCCCGAGGTGGCCGCGGACCGCGACCCGGCGAGCTGGGTGCGGGCGGCGGCGTACGAGTACGCGCTCTCCCCCTGGCACCGCTTCCGCCCGAGCCACCGCCACCCCGAACCGCCGCCCGTCGACGCCCGCGACCGCGCCCTGCTCGGCGCCCTCCTGCACCTCCCGCCGCCGTACCGCCGCACACTGCTGCTCTACGACGGTGTCGGCCTCGGTCTGCCGGAGACCGCGGCGGAGACGGAGGCGAGCACCCCGGCGACGGCGAAACGGCTGCTGCACGCGCGCACGGCGCTCGCCACCCGGCTGCCCGAGCTGGCGGACCCCTCCGTCCTGCACGAACGGCTGATCGGGCTGGCCTCCACGGGACGGCTGCGGGCGGGCAGGCCGCCGGTCGTGCGGATCGGCGGTGAGCGCCGGGCACGGTTCTGGACGCGGGCCGCCATCGCCTTCACGGTCGCCCTGATCGGGGCCACGGCACTCACCCTGGAGACCGCGCCGACGCACTACGAGCCGCCGGTCCCGCCGGGCGCGCAGGTGCACGGCGTGCCGCCGCGGGTCGCGCCGGGCCCGCTGTCGGACGGGGAGCTGGAGCTGCGGGCCAAGCTGCGGGAGGAGACCGTCAGCGGTCCGCCCAGACTCGTGCCGCAGCCGGACTGAGCACGGGCGGGTGCGCGCCGTACGCCGATGGGCCCGCCCCCGGGACAGGGGGCGGGCCCATCGGCGTACGGCTGAGAGGTCAGCCGGCCAGGATCTCGCGGGCCAGCTTCGCCGTCTCGGTCGGCGTCTTGCCGACCTTGACGCCGGCGGCCTCGAGGGCCTCCTTCTTCGCGGCGGCCGTGCCGGAGGAGCCGGAGACGATGGCGCCGGCGTGGCCCATGGTCTTGCCCTCGGGCGCGGTGAAGCCCGCGACGTAGCCGACGACCGGCTTCGTCACGTTCTTCGCGATGAAGTCCGCCGCGCGCTCCTCGGCGTCGCCGCCGATCTCACCGATCATGACGATCAGGTCGGTGTCGGGGTCGGCCTCGAACGCGGCGAGCGCGTCGATGTGCGTCGTACCGATGACCGGGTCGCCACCGATGCCGACGGCGGAGGAGAAGCCGATGTCACGCAGCTCGTACATCATCTGGTACGTCAGCGTGCCGGACTTCGAGACCAGGCCGATGCGGCCCGGCTTGGTGATGTCGCCCGGGATGATGCCGGCGTTCGACTGGCCCGGGGTGATGAGACCGGGGCAGTTCGGGCCGATGATCCGGGTCTTGTTGCCCTTCGACTTCGCGTACGCCCAGAAGGCGGCGGAGTCGTGGACGGCGATGCCCTCGGTGATGACGACCGCGAGGGGGATCTCCGCGTCGATCGCCTCGACGACGGCGGCCTTGGCGAAGGCCGGCGGCACGAAGAGGACGGACACGTTGGCGCCCGTCTTCTCGATCGCCTCGGCGACCGTGCCGAAGACCGGGATCTCCGTGCCGTCGATGTCGACGGACGTGCCCGCCTTGCGCGGGTTCACGCCACCGACGATGTTCGTGCCGTCGGCCAGCATGAGCTTGGTGTGCTTCATGCCCGTGGCACCGGTCATGCCCTGGACGATGACCTTGCTGTCCTTGTTGAGGAAGATAGCCATGGTGGTCTGAGTCCCTCTATCCCTTACTTCGCGGCCGCGAGCTCGGCGGCCTTGTCGGCCGCGCCGTCCATGGTGTCCACACGCTGGACCAGCGGGTGGTTGGCGTCCGACAGGATCTTGCGACCCAGCTCCGCGTTGTTGCCGTCGAGGCGCACGACCAGCGGCTTGGTGACTTCCTCACCCTTGTCCGCGAGCAGCTGCAGCGCCTGGACGATGCCGTTGGCGACCTCGTCGCAGGCGGTGATGCCACCGAAGACGTTGACGAACACGGACTTGACGTCCGGGTCGCCGAGGATGATCTCCAGGCCGTTCGCCATGACCGCGGCGGAGGCGCCGCCGCCGATGTCGAGGAAGTTGGCCGGCTTCACGCCGCCGTGCGCCTCACCGGCGTACGCGACGACGTCGAGGGTGCTCATGACGAGACCCGCGCCGTTGCCGATGATGCCGACCTCACCGTCGAGCTTGACGTAGTTGAGGTTCTTGGCCTTCGCGGCGGCCTCCAGCGGGTTGGCCGCGTCCTTGTCCTCGAGCGCCTCGTGCTCCGGCTGACGGAACTCGGCGTTCTCGTCGAGGGAGACCTTGCCGTCGAGGGCGATGACCTTGCCGGAGGCGACCTTGGCGAGGGGGTTGACCTCGACGAGGAGGGCGTCCTCCTTGATGAAGGTGTCCCACAGGGTCACGAGAATCTCGGCGACCTGCTCAGCGACCTCGGCCGGGAACTTCGCCTGCGCGACGATCTCGCGGGCCTTCTCGATCGAGACGCCCTCGTTGGCGTCGACCGGGACCTTCGCGAGGGCCTCGGGGTTCTCCTCCGCGACGACCTCGATCTCCACGCCGCCCTGGACGGACGCCATGGCGAGGAAGGTGCGGTTGGTGCGGTCGAGGAGGTACGAGACGTAGTACTCCTCGACGATCTCGGGCGCGGTCTCGGCGATCATCACCTTGTGGACCGTGTGGCCCTTGATGTCCATGCCGAGGATGTCCGTCGCGCGGGCGACGGCCTCGTCCGGGGTGGCGGCGAGCTTCACGCCACCGGCCTTGCCACGGCCGCCGACCTTCACCTGAGCCTTGACGACGGACTTGCCACCGAGACGCTCAGTGGCTGCGCGGGCCGCCTCAGGCGTGTCGATGACTTCACCGGCCAGCACCGGTACATCGTGCTTGGCGAAGAGGTCCCTCGCCTGGTACTCGAACAGGTCCACGCGCTTCCGTCCCTATCAGTGATCTCGCGGTTCGTCTGATGCGTGGGCGTGCCGCGAGGGGCAACGTGACGTCCGCCGGCCTGTCACAAGGGAGGCGCACACGGTGTCCGAGCGCGCGGCATGTCCGTCTCGCAGGCTATCGCCGCTTGCCGTGGGTCCCTAAATCGCAGGTCACACCTGAGCGGTGATACCTGTCACATGATGCCGGAAACCCTGGCACGGGGTGTCGAAAGCAGGGGAACAGGTGGTCGAACGGGGCGGAGCCCCGCCGGGCTGGGGTCGGCCCGGCGGGGCCCCTTGAACAGCCCCTCGGGGCAGAGGGCGGCTGGATCCCACCCCTGGGATCCAGCCAGCCCATCCGTGAGATGCCGGATCATCCGGACAACCGATGGATTTCGGCCATTCGGGTCCCTTGTCCCACGGAGTCGGGACGAGCGGGGCGGAGCGGTACACGCGGTACTCGCGGTACACGCTCTTGACGCTCGGTACTCGGTGGCCCGCCCGGACTCCCGTGGGCTCCACGCGGGTCCGGGGGCGCAGGCTCCGAACTCCGGGAGCGCCGGATCCGGAGACTCCGGGCCCGGGGTGCGTGGGCTCCGGGGTGCGCCTGGACGGGCGGGGTGCCTGTTCCGCCCTGGGCGGGGAGGCCGGTGCGGGGAAGGCCGCGCTAGGCCGGGGAGACGGGGACGTCCACGTGTCGGTCCCGCAGAAGGGCCGCCGCACCTCCGGCGGCGGTACCGGGGACGAGCCGGAGCGGCGCCCGGTGGCCGGGGGTCACCGCCTGGGCGTCGCCGTGCCGTGACGTTCCGCCGTCCACCCCGGACTTACCGCTGAGCGCACCACCCGGCTCACCGGCGGGCGCCCGACGCCCGGGCACCTGGACGCCGGACGCGGTCCGCTGCCGGCCGACGTGACTCGGGTCGACGTGATCCCCGGCGGGGTTCGCGGTGACGGCGGGGACACGGGGGCCGGCGATGAGTCGCTCCCCCACGGCGGTCTCACCCGCCCGCCCGCTCGTCGCCACGGCCACCGAGTGCACCGACGGCGCCTGCGACGCGGCGACCGGCGGCGGCAGCGTGGGCGCGGTGGGAGTCACGGGGATGGTGGGAACGGTGGGAGCGGGAGTGGTGGGGTTGGTGGGAGTGGGCGGCGTCGGCAGGTCGGGGACGCCTGGCAGGTCCGGGAGAGCCGGGAGGCCAGGAAGGGTCGGCAGATCAGGAAGGTCCGGCAGGTTCGGCAGGGTGGGCGGTGCGGGGAGGGCGGGGAGCGTCGGAAGCGAGGGCGGCTTCGCCGGTGCCTCGGCCAGTTCTCCGGTCACCGACGTGACCAGATCCCCGACCGGTTGTACGACCTCGTCCTCCAGCACCTGACGGACGGTGTGCACGTGAGCCCGGCCGGGGAGGGCAACCGGAGCCACGGACGTCGAGGCAGTCACCGACGTCACCGACGTCACGGGAGGCACGGAGGCCACGGAAGGCACGGAAGGCACGGAAGGCACGGAGGTCCTGGTGCTCTTGGTGGTCACCGGCCGGATGTCGTCCGCCGCGTGGGCCCGCTCCCCGCAGAGCAGAGCGAGGACGAACAACCCGCCCACCAGCAGCGCCACTTGCAGCGCGCGCCGCCCGGCCGCCGTGCGCGTCGGGCGCAGGGCGGCACCGGGCGGGACTGCAAGGAGAGCGGTCGGCCAGGCCAAGAGGGGGCGGTTCCTCCCGTGCGGCGGTACGGAGGGTGAGGGGCCGACGGAGCGCGGAGGCACCGTCACGCGCCGCCGATCCTCGCACGAGACTCCCGAGGCCGCGCAAGCCCCCCGTCACCGATGGGCCGTCATGTCCGTTTCGGGCGTCAGGCCGTGTCCGGTACCGGAATCGGTCGCTTCTCGATCGCCGCCGCCATCACCTCCGGGAACAGGTCCGGTGTGCAGGCGAAGGCCGGCGCGCCCAGGGCGGCGAGCGCGGCGGCGTGCTCCCGGTCGTAGGCGGGCGCCCCTTCGTCGGACAGCGCGAGCAGCGCCACGAACTGCACCCCGGACGCCTTCATCGCCGCGACCCGCTTCAGCATCTCGGCCCGTATGCCCCCTTCGTAGAGGTCGCTGATCAGCACGACCACGGTCTCCGAGGGGCGGGTGATCTGCGACTGGCAGTACGCGAGGGCCCGGTTGATGTCCGTACCGCCGCCCAGCTGCGTGCCGAAGAGGACGTCGACCGGGTCGTCGAGCTGGTCGGTGAGGTCCACCACCGCCGTGTCGAAGACGACGAGCCGCGTGTCGATCGACCGCATGGAGGCCAGCACCGCCCCGAACACGGACGCGTAGACGACGGACGCCGCCATCGACCCCGACTGATCGATGCACAGGACGACCTCCTTCTTCACCGACCGGGAGGCCCGCCCGTAGCCGATGAGCCGCTCCGGGACGATCGTGCGGTACTCCGGCAGGTAGTGCTTGAGGTTGGCTCCGATCGTGCGGTTCCAGTCGATGTCGTGGTGGCGCGGCCGGTTGATCCGGGCGCTGCGGTCCAGGGCGCCGGTGAGGGTGGCCCGGGTACGGGTGGCGAGCCGCTTCTCCAGGTCCTCGACGACCTTGCGCACGACGGCACGTGCCGTCTCCTTCGTCGTCTCGGGCATCGCCTTGTTGAGGGAGAGGAGCGTGCCGACGAGATGCACGTCGGCCTCCACCGCCTCCAGCATCTCCGGTTCCAGGAGCAGCGTGGACAGCCCGAGGCGGTCGATGGCGTCCCGCTGCATGACCTGGACGACGGAGGAGGGGAAGTAGGTGCGGATGTCCCCGAGCCAGCGCGCCACGGACGGCGCCGAGGCACCGAGCCCCGCCGAGCGGTCCCGCCCCTTCCGTGGCCTGTCCCCGTTGCCGTAGAGCGCGGTGAGCGCCCCGTCCATCGCGGCGTCCTGTCCGGACAGCGCGCATCCGGTGCCGTCGGCCGCGTCGCCCCCGAGGACCAGCCGCCAGCGGCGCAGCCGCTCCCGTGCCGGGTCCGCCGGCTCGCTCGTCGTCATCCGTCCACTCCCACGAGGTTGTCGTCGTCCAGGCCCAGCAGCAGGCGCACCACCGGCAGCACGGCGTCCGCGCGCCCGGGGTCGAGGTCGGCCGCGAAGCCGGGTATGCCGAAGTGCCCGCTCTTCGCGCCGCCGCTCCGCTCCTCCGGCGCCCGGCGGACCTGTTCTCCCAGCGTCCGGCGCACTCCGGGTTCGTACGCGGAGAAGGTGCGCCGCAGCAGGGGCAGGACGTCGGTGAACGCCTCGGCCGGGACGCCGGTGAGCCAGTCGTCGACCAGCGCCAGCAGCCGCTCGTCGTGCACGAGCAGCATTCCGCCGCCGGAGCCGCCGCCGACGAAGCCCTCGATCCACGCGGCCGCGTCCTGCGGCGGGGTCCCCGGCGACAGCACGAGCCCCATCAGCCGTGCCGCGTCGTCCTGCGCCAACTTACCGTCGTCGAGCAGAAGTCGTACGGCGCGCCCGCGGACGACCCCGGGCACGGTGTCCCGTCCGGTCAGGACCCGCAGCACCGCGTGCCAGCGTCCGCGCAGGTCGCGCCCGCCGCCGGACGCGGGGTCCCGGCGCTCCGGGTCCACCTGCTGCTCGCGTGCGTCCGCCAGCAGCCCCACCGCCCCGTGCACGGCGTCCACATGGCGCCGCATGTCCTCGGCCGCGTCGGCGTCGAGGGCGGCGCAGGCCGGGGGCAGGCCGACGAAGACCCGCTCGGCGAGGCCGGCGGCGACCTCCGCGAGCGCCCGGGTGTCCGTGCCGCGCACGTCGCCGTAGCGCAGGGAGCGGACCAGCGCGGGCAGGGCCTGGGCGAGGTGGCCGACGTCGGTGTCGAGCGCCGCCCGGTCGGTGAGGACCCGCATCACCACCGGCAGCGCGTCCGGCAGTTCGGCCAGCAGGCAGCGCTCGGCGAGCGCGGTGACCTCGGCGAGGCCCTGCGCGCTCACGGCGTCGGCCTCCGCCTTGGCGGTCGCGGCCGCGAGGACGGTCGTCCCCCACACGCCGGCCTCGGCGACCCGCACGGACAGCTCCGGCTCCCACCGCAGCCGCCAGGTCTCGCGGAAGGTGCCCGTGCTGCCCCGCGAGGCGGCCGGTTCGCCCCAGGCGACGCCCAGCAGCCGCAGCCGGTGCAGCATCCTGCTGCGCCCGGCGTCGGTGTCCTTGCGCAGGTCGAGTTCCAACTCCCGCTCCAGTGCCTCCGGTTTGAGGCGCAGGCTGCGCTGGAGCCGGTCGAGGTCGCGCTGCAGCGGCACCGCGGGCGCCGTGCGCGGCACCTCGCCCAGCACGTCTCCGACGACCAGCCGGTCGTGCACCAGGGCCAGCGGCACGTCCGAGCCCTCGCACATCACCGCCCGCACCGCGTCGGTGGTCTCGGTCAGGCCCGGCAGGGGGCGGCCGCGCATCGCGGCGAGCGTCCGGGCGAGCCGCACCGCCTCGATGACGTGCGCCGAGGAGACGAGCCGGTCCTCGGCGCGCAGGAGTCCCGCCACCTTGGTCAGCCACCGCTCGACGGGCCGGTCGGAGGCGGCGAACAGATGGCCGTACCAGCCGGGCGAGTCGATGCCGGCGCCGTAGCCGCTGACGCGGGAGAGCCTGCGGTGCGTCCACGGCACCCAGGTCATGTCCGCCTTGACCTTGGGCAGTCCCTTCAGCCGTGCCCGGTCGGCGGCGACGGTGGTCCTCTCCCGCAGTGCGGGCACGTGCCAGGCCCCGCAGACCACGGCGACGCGTTCCCCGAACTCGCGCTGCGCGGCCCGCACCTGGAGCCGCATGTACGCCTCACGGACGAGATCCCGGTCGTGGCCCCCGCTGCCGTACGTCTCCCGCAGCGCCCCCATGGCCTCCTCGAGCACGTCGAACGGCGCGAACGGGTCCCCCTCGCCCGGGCCGCGGTGCTCGACGACGTCCTCCCACCAGCGCTCGGGGTCGTCGTAGCCGGCGGCCCCGGCGAGTGCGGCGAGGGGGTCGATCCGGACGTCGGGGCGGGTCGCCGTCCCACCGTCACCCTCGCCGCCGGTGCCGCACGCCCCGTCCTCCGCGGGCTGCGGGATCTCCTCGCCGGCCGGGCCCGCGGGTCCGCCGGACTCGCTCTCCGGGTCCCGTCCCCACGCCAGGGTGTGCGTGGCCGGGAGGTCGATGAAACGGGCCGGGACACCGTGCTCCAGGGCCCAGCGGATCGCGACCCACTCCGGGGAGAACTCGGCCATCGGCCAGAAGGCCGAACGGCCGGGCTCGTCCACGGCGTGGGCGAGCAGGGCGACCGGCGGGCGCATGTCCTCGTCGGCGGCCAGCGGGATGAGGGCGTCGGCCTCGGGCGGGCCCTCGATCAGCACGGTTTTTGGCCGGGCCGCCGCCAGCGCCGCCCGTACGGCCCGCGCCGAACCGGGGCCGTGGTGCCGCACGCCGAGCAGCAGCGGCTGCCCCGCCCCGCCGGGCCACCGGCCGCCGGACTCGTGTTCGCCTGTCACGCCCGCCTCCCTCCTCTCCTGGACCGGCTCGAGTCGTCCCCGAGCACCTTCCCGGCCTCGCCGCACCGGCCGTGCTCACCGCTGCGGCGACCGTGGGCCGCCACCGGTCCGCGGCACCTCCCCCGCGGGCTGTCGCTCACGCGCTCACCTCACGGCACGCGCGGTAGAAGTCCTTCCAGCCGTCGCGTTCGCGGACGACCGCCTCCAGGTACTCCCGCCACACGACGCGGTCGGCGGCCGGGTCCCGCACGACGGCGCCCAGGATGCCCGCGGCGACGTCCCCGGCCCGCAGCACGCCGTCCCCGAAGTGGGCGGCCAGGGCGAGGCCGTTGGTGACGACGGAGATCGCCTCGGCGGTCGACAGGGTGCCGCTGGGCGACTTCACCTTCGTACGGCCGTCGGAGGTGACGCCGTCGCGCAGCTCGCGGAAGACGGTCACCACACGGCGGATCTCGTCCATGCCGTCGGGCGCGGCCGGCAGGCCGAGGGAGGCGCCGAGCTGGTCGACCCGCCGGGAGACGATGTCGACCTCGGCCTCGACGCTCTCCGGCAGCGGCAGCACCACCGTGTTGAAGCGGCGGCGCAGGGCGCTGGAGAGGTCGTTGACACCGCGGTCGCGGTCGTTGGCCGTGGCGATCAGGTTGAAGCCGCGGACCGCCTGCACCTCCTGGCCCAGTTCAGGTATCGGCAGGGTCTTCTCCGACAGGATCGTGATGAGCGTGTCCTGCACGTCGGCCGGGATGCGGGTCAGCTCCTCTACCCGGGCCGTCATGCCCTCCGCCATGGCCCGCATGACCGGGCTGGGCACGAGGGCGTCGCGGCTCGGGCCGTGGGCGAGGAGCTGCGCGTAGTTCCAGCCGTAGCGGATGGCCTCCTCCGGGGTGCCCGCCGTGCCCTGCACGAGCAGGGTCGAGTCCCCGCTGACCGCCGCGGCCAGGTGCTCCGACACCCAGGTCTTCGCCGTGCCGGGCACCCCGAGCAGGAGCAGGGCACGGTCGGTGGCTAGGGTGGTGACGGCGACCTCCACGAGCCGGCGCGGCCCCACGTACTTCGGGGTGATCACCGTGCCGTCGGGCAGCGTGCCGCCGAGCAGGTAGGTGGCGACCGCCCACGGCGACAGCTTCCAGCGGGTCGGGCGCGGACGGTCGTCGTGCGCGGCCAGCGCTGCGAGTTCGGCGGCGAAGGCGTCCTCGGCGTGCGGACGCAACGCCTCGCCCGGCTCGTTCTCGCTCACTTCGACGGACTGCGGTTCCACGGACACAGACATGGCTGAGGACCCCCTCCAGCTCGGCCGGTTCTCGATCTGGTGTCCACCGTGCACCACGCCACTGACAATGCGATCCGACCTGCGGAAACACCGTCGGCAGGGGGCTGTCGGATCGGGCGCGGGGACCGATTGTCAGTGCCGGGACCTACCTTCGGCAGCATGACTCAGCAGGGGGTGCGCTGGACTGCGGATCAGGTGCTGGCACTGGCACCTGACGCCGCCTCACGCAAAGCGGGAAGCAAACTCGGCGCGGCCGGACCGTGGTCCGAGGCGGGCAGTGGCGAGGAGGGGACGGTGTGGGGGCTGTGCAAGGGCAGCGGCAGCAAGCCGTATCAGACGGTCATCGACCTCGCGGACGCGGCCGGTCCCGCGTACAAGTGCAGTTGTCCGAGCCGCAAGTTCCCGTGCAAGCACGCGCTCGGGCTGCTGCTGCTCTGGGCGGGCGGGGACGGCGCGGTGCCGTCGGCGCGGCCACCGGGCTGGGCGGCGGAGTGGCTCGGTGGCAGACGCAGACGTACGGAGGAGAAACGGACGGCGGAGGCGTCCGGTTCCCCCGCCGGGTCCGCTGACCCGGAGGCCGCCCGGCGCCGGGCCCGGCGTCGCGCCGAGCGGATCACGGCGGGCGCGGCGGAGCTGGAGCAGCGTCTGGCGGACCTGCTGCGGGGCGGCCTGGCCGGCGCCGAGCAGGCGGGCTACGGACTGTGGGAGGAGACAGCGGCCCGCATGGTCGACGCGCAGGCCCCCGGACTGGCAGCGCGGGTGCGGGAGTTGGGCGCCGTCCCGGCGTCCGGGCCCGGCTGGCCGGTGCGGCTGCTGGAGGAGTGCGCGCTGCTGCACCTCCTCGACCAGGGCTGGCTGCGCCGCGAGCGGCTCCCGGAGGATCTGGCGGCGACGGTCCGCTCCCGTGTCGGCCTGCCCGGTTCGGCGGACGGCCCGCCGGTGCGGGACCGCTGGCTGGTCCTCGCGCAGTACGACACGGCGGACGCCCGCCTGACGACCCGCCGGATCTGGCTGTACGGCGCCGCGTCGCACCGTACGGCGCTGCTCCTGTCCTACGGGGCGGCCGGCCGCGCGCCGGAGCTCGCCCTGCCGGTGGGCCTGGCGCTGGAGGCCGAGGTGTGCGCGTATCCGGGGGCGGGGCAGCCGCGGGCGGCTTTGGGCGAGCAGTTCGCACCGCCCGCACCGGCGGCGATACGGCCGCCGGGGGTGACACCCGCCGAAGCGGCGGCCCGTTACGGCGAGGCGCTGCGTGCCGACCCGTGGCTCGACTCGGTCCCGGTGACGCTGGACGGGGTCGTACCCACTCCGGACGGCGCCTCCTGGCAGCTCGCGGACGCCGGCGGGGACACGGCACTGCCGCTCACCCCCTCGGCCGTCTCCCGCCCCGGCCTGTGGCGGCTGGTCGCCCTGTCGGGAGGCGCCCCCGTCACCGTGTTCGGCGAGTGCGGTCACCGGGGGTTCACCCCCCTGACGGCCTGGCCGGCGGGCCCGGGCGAGGCGGTCCCCCTGTGCTGAGCCACCCGGCACACACCGACCCGGTCCGTCTCCCGGACCGTGCATGGGTGCCTTCCCACGGGACACCCGGCACGGACGGGACTTCCACCACATATCGGCACCAGATGGAAGGAAGCTCATGAACAGGACCCCCGCGCCGGCTTCGGTGGGTTCGCCCGTTCAGGGTGCCTGGGAGGAACTCGTCACCGTCGCCCTGCTCGGCACGGACCGGCGCACGCCGCCAGGGGCCGGTCCGGGCCGGGAGGCACCGGTCGCGCTGCTCGACGCGGCCGCCGTGGAGACCGTACGGCGGCGGGCCGGGCTGCGTGCGGCACCGGCGGCGGAGCGTCCGCGTCCCGCGCCGGAGGATCCGCGTCCACCGCTGCCCGCCCCGGCGGCCCGCAGGCTCACGATGCTGCTGGCCGACCGGCCCGGCACCGGCGGCGGTGGCCGCAGAGGCGCGGCACCCGACCTGATGGAGCTGCTGCCGCAGTGGCTCGCCACCGCGAACGCCCGCGGTTACGCGGCGCCCGCGGAAGCCGTGCCCGCACTGCTCGACGCCGCCCGGGGGCGTACGGACCTACGGCCGGCGGCGCTCGCCTTCGCCGGACCGCGCGCGGTGTGGCTGGCGCGGCTGAACCCGGACTGGCGGTTCGCGCTGCGCGCGACATCCGGCCAGGGCGCGGCGCTGCCGCCCGCCGACGACCCGGACCGGGTGCGGGAGCTGTGGCAGGAGGGACTGTTCGCCGAGCGGGTCGCCCTGCTCGGCGCGCTGCGGGACCGTGACCCCGCCGCCGCGCGCGACCTGCTCGCCACGACCTGGGCGACCGAGCGCGCCGAGGACCGGCTGATGTTCCTCGACTCGCTGCGCACCGGTCTGGGCCCGGCGGACGAGCCGTTCCTGGAGCAGGCGCTGGCCGACCGGAGCCGCAACGTCCGGGCGACGGCCGCGGAGCTGCTGTCGGCGCTGCCGGAGTCCGCGCTCGCCGGGCGGATGGCGGTACGGGCCGGGGCGTGCGTGGCCCTCGACCGCACGCAAGGCACGCCGGCCCTGACCGTCGAGGCGCCGCACGAGTGCGACGCGGGCATGGAGCGGGACGGCGTCGTGGCCAAGGCCCCCGCGGGCCGGGGCGAACGCTCCTGGTGGCTGGGCCAGCTGGTGGAGGCGGCCCCGCTGGGGACGTGGTCCGCCCGGCTGGGGGGCCGTACGCCGGAGGAGATCGTGGCGCTGCCGGTGAACGACGACTGGCGGGGCGAACTGCACGCGGCCTGGTGCCGGGCGGCCGTTCGGCAGCGTGACCCGGCCTGGGCCCGGGCCCTGCTCGGGTTGCCGTCGGCGCCGGAGGCCGGTGGCCCGGGAGCGGTGTCCCTGGCGGAGCGCGCGAAGCTGCTGGCCCGGCTGGACGCCGCCGAGCGGGCCGCATGGGTGGCCGGGTTCATCGCCACCCATGGGCTTTCCGAGGCGTTTCAGCTGCTCGGGGTGTGCGCTGTGCCGTGGGCCGAACCGCTCGGGCGTGCGGTCGTGGACGCGCTCGAGATCGCGCGGGACGCAGGGAGCTATCCATGGAGCTTCAGTGGAGTGATGGGCCTGGCCGAACGCTGCCTGGACCCGGCCGAGGCGAAGCGTCTCGACGGGCTGCTCGCGGTGCCGGACGAACGGGAGGACGCGTCGCCGGGCGCCGGGGAGTACTGGGCGGAGGCCTTCCAGCGCCTGGTCACCACCCTGCGCCTGCGCGGGACGATGGCGGAGGAACTCCGGGCGCCGGCCGGGAGGCCGGCCGCGTCGGCCGCCGGGGACTCGCCACGGTTTGGCTGAGCAGTCCCGGGGACCGCTCCGGCCGGGGGCGGCGCCCCGGAGCGCGGCCCGCCCGGCGTCGCGGGCGGGCGCGTGCCCTGCCGGTGCGCCGGCCGGACACCGGGCCCGCGGTCGGCCGGCACCCGGAGCCGACGGCCCGGCCGCCGGAAGCCCTACGCCCCGGTGGGCTGGCGTACGTTCGCCCGCACCCAGTCGACGATCGACGCGGTCGTCGCGCCGGGCGTGAAGATCTCCGCGACGCCCTTCTCCTTCAGCGGCGCGATGTCCGCCTCCGGGATGATGCCGCCGCCGAAGACCTTGATGTCCTCCGCGTCCCGCTCGCGCAGCAGCTCGATGACCGCCGCGAAGAGCGTGTTGTGCGCTCCGGAGAGGATCGAGAGGCCGATCGCGTCGGCGTCCTCCTGGATCGCGGTGTGGACGATCTGCTCGGGGGTCTGGTGGAGCCCCGTGTAGATGACCTCCATACCGGCGTCGCGCAGCGCCCGCGCGATCACCTTGGCCCCGCGATCGTGGCCGTCGAGCCCCGGCTTGGCCACCACCACGCGGATCGGACCGGCTGCCACACCCATCACTGCCTCCATGAAGCGAATGCATTCATCCCTACCGACAGGTACCTCGGTACCCACACCGGCCGGGGAAGTGAACGAACGTTATCGCCAGCATCCCGCAACCGGCAGTTTCGCGGTGCGCACCGAGGGGGAAATCACACGATGGGACACATCAGCAGCGCACCGTTCCGAGTCTCTGCGACACGCGCGGCGCGGGCCCCTGTGGCACAAGGTCCACGGGCACCCGCTCCCCACATGCCACAGCGGGACCACGCGCAACGGGAGCCGCAACGAGGTCGCCGCATCGCCGCGCCGCAGGCCGCGCGTCGTGACAGTGCGGTGCTTCGGCGACTGCACGAAAGGCACGCAGGGCAGGTACGGCACGACAGCGGGGAGACTCGTCGCCACACCGGCAGGGACCCCCGGCACGTCATCGGCGCACCATCGGCACCACCGGCACCGTCAGGAAAGTCAGCACCACCGGCCCCACCGGCACTGCCGCCTCCACCGGCACGGCCGCCACGGGAAACGCACCGCGCCGTACGCCGCACCCTCCCCCCTCGGGCCGTTCGGGCATCCTCGCCGACCACCCGCGTCGCGATCTCCCCCGAGGGCACATGGGGGACAGAGCAGTCCCCCTGTGTGCCGACAGGAGGTCGGCCATGAAGGTCACCGGGGCAGCGCTGCCCTTTCTTCCGCTCTGCCAGCGTCTTCTGCCCACCCGGCTGGCGGGTCTGTCCGTGGCCCTCCTGAAGGCGACCGCGCTGGAGATCGCGATCCTCGCGGGTCACCTCCTTCTCTATCCGTCGGGCATCGTCCAGGAGCGACGGGGCCCGCTCTCGCCTCTGCCCGTACCGCAGGGCACGGCCCAGCTGCCCACGGAGGCGAAGCCGCCGGTCGTGCTGCTGCACGGCTTCATCGACAACCGCTCGGTGTTCCTCCTGCTGCGCCGCAGCCTCGCCCAGCACGGCAGGCAGCGGATCGAGTCGCTGAACTACTCGCCGCTGACCTGCGACATCCGCACGGCGGCCGAGCTGCTCGGGCGGCACATCGAGGAGATCTGCGCGCGCACGGGCAGTGACCGGGTCGACATCGTCGGGCACAGCCTCGGCGGCCTGATAGCGCGCTACTACGTGCAGCGCCTCGGTGGCGACCTCCGCGTGCGGACGCTGGTGACGCTCGGCACGCCCCACGCCGGCACACGGGTGGCGCCGCTGGCGAACGCCCACCCGATCGTGCGCCAGATGCGCCCCGGCTCCGAGCTCCTCACCGAGCTGACCCGGCCCGCGCCCGGCTGCCGTACGCACTTCGTGAGTTTCTGGAGCGATCTCGACCACCTGATGGACCCGCTGGAGACCGCCTGCATCGAGCATCCCGACCTGTCGGCGGAGAACGTGCGGGTGAGCGGGGTCGGGCATCTCGCGCTGCCCGTGCACCCCGCCGTCGCCACCGGGATACGGCAGGTCCTCGACACCGCGCGGACCGCGGCCGAGGCCGTCCCCCGGGCGACCGGCCTGACGGTGGCCTGACGCACCTGCGTCACGCCCGTCGCCACCCCCACTACGACCACCATCACAGGGGCTGCCGCCACCACGGCGCCCGACCACCGTGCCCGAGGTCGCGTCGCCACGGCTCCCGGAGCGCGCATGCACCCCCGCGCACCGCGTCGCCGTCACGCCGACAACCGCCGCCACAGCGGAAAAACAGGCCCCCGACAGCCCACGCGCATCGAACACTCTTCGAACACAGGGCCAAACCCGCGTCCGCAGTCCCCCGAAACACGGCCGAATGCCCGTTTCCCGCAAGGACGAAACCTGCCGAAGATTGTCGCGCCCGCGTACCGCCGGGTACAGTCGCCGCACTGCTCTGGCAGCCCCTGTTGTCGAGGCGAAAGAGAAGTTGGTGAACGATCGTCACCCGTCGGGGACCATGACCACCCCGGCTCCGGCTTCCGACGCCGCCTCCGCGCACTATGCGTCCTACGGCGGTCAGGAAGGCCAGTACGGTGACTTCGCCACGTACGGCGCCGTGAACACCGTCGACCACACTGGTTCCCACCCCCACGCATTCGACACCCACGGGTTCGACGCGGGCAGCCGTACCGCGACCTTCGAGGCCGACCCGCTGTTCGGAAACCTCCCGGGGGACGGACCCGCGACCGGTGGCTACGACACGTCGGCGTGGACCGACGGCGGCCACCTGAACCACGACGTGTACGCGGCCCAGCAGCACGGCTACGACACCGGCGGGTACGACAACGCCGCGTGGGCCGCCGGGCACGAGCAGCTCCCCGTGATCCCGTCGCAGGCCACGGCCCCCGACACCAGCGGGCAGTGGGACGCGAGCGCCTGGCTGCAGCCCGACCAGGCGGCCGGCGAGCCGGCCGACCCGACGCAGCAGTGGAACTGGGGCACGCAGACCTTCGACACCGGGGCCTACGACGCCACCCAGTGGAACGCCGACGGCGGCACCGGCGACACGGCGACGCCGACGGAGGACCACGGCCCGCAGGCCGAGTCCTTCGAGGAGCACCCGACCCCGTTCGACCAGCAGCCCACGGCCACCTTCGAGCAGTTCTCCTACGACGAACACCCCGTCGAGGACGACGAGTCGGGCGCCACCGGCGAGTCGGCCTCCGTGGCACCGCTGCTCGACGACCAGGAGGAGACCGCCCCGGCCCCGGCCGCCCGCGCGGCGTCCCGCTCGCGCCGCCGTCCGCCGCCCAAGCGGTCGGCGTTCCTGACGGTGGCCGTCCCCTCGGCGTGCGTGATGGGCGTCGCGGGAATCGCCGCCGCCTCCGTCGGCCCCCTGACCGACGACAGCAGCGACACCACCGCCACCGCGTCCGACGCGACCGCCGTCCACCCGTCCGCCGCGAACAACAAGCTGGACGTCCAGCTGAAGAGCCTGTCCGCGGGCGCCGACGACTTCGCCGACCGGGCCAGCCGTACGCAGGAACGTATCGACCTCAGGGCCCAGCAGGAGGCCGAGAAGAAGAAGGCGGCGGCGGAGGCGGCCCGCAAGGAGCGGCTGCGTCCCAAGTACGCGCTTCCGGTCACGCAGCACGGCCTCAGCGCCTACTTCGGCCAGGCAGGCGTCAACTGGATGTCCGTGCACACCGGCATCGACTTCCCGGTCGCCTACGGCACCACGGTGATGGCCGCGACCGACGGCACCGTCCGCACCCAGTGGAACAGCGCCTACGGCAACATGCTGATCCTGACCGACAAGGACGGCACGGAGACGTGGTACTGCCACCTCTCCACCTACCGCGTCGCCTCCGGCACGACGGTCAAGGCGGGCGACCCGATCGCGTACTCCGGGAACTCCGGCAACTCGACCGGCCCGCACCTGCACTTCGAGGTTCGGCCGGCGGGCGGCTCCGCGATCGACCCGCTCCCGTGGCTGCGCAGCCACGGCATCAACCCGACGTAGAACCTGGTGCCGTTGAGCCCCCGCCGTCCGGCGGGGGCTCTTCTCGTGCGGCTACAGCTTCTCCACCGGCGCGTACCGCAGCAGCAGCCGCTTCGGCTTGACGTCGCCGAAGTCGACCGTGGCCTCGGCGGCAGCGCCCGTGCCCTTCACGCCGACGACCGTCCCGAGCCCGAACTGGTCGTGCGTCACCCGGTCCCCGACCGCCAGGGAGACCACCGGCTTCTCCGCGGTCCGCCGGGTGGCGAAGCCGGACGCGCCCGAGGCCGAGGAGCGGGAGCGGGACGACGACAGGGAGGCCGCGATCCCGGACGCCGGACCGGAGGGCATCGGCACCGTGGCTCCGGTCCGCTTCCAGTCGACGTGGTGCGGCGGGATCTCCTCCAGGAACCGCGAGGGCGGGTTGTACGACGGCTGTCCCCACGCGCTGCGCAGCGAGGACCGCGTCAGATACAGCCGCTCACGGGCGCGCGTGATGCCGACGTACGCCAGGCGCCGCTCCTCCTCCAGCTCCTTGGGCTCACCGAGGGCACGCATGTGCGGGAAGACGCCGTCCTCCATGCCGGTCAGGAACACGACCGGGAACTCCAGGCCCTTGGCGGTGTGCAGGGTCATCAGGGTGATGACTCCGGAACCGTCCTCGTCCTCGTCGGGGATCTGGTCGGAGTCGGCGACCAGGGCCACCCGCTCCAGGAAGGCGGAGAGCCCGCCCGCGGCCTCGCCCTCACCGGCCTCCTGCTCGAACTCCAGGGCCACGGCGGCGAGTTCCTGGAGGTTCTCGATGCGGGTCTCGTCCTGCGGGTCGGTGGACGCCTGCAACTCGGCGAGGTAGCCGGTGCGTTCGAGGATGGCCTCCAGGACGGTGGCCGGTCCGGCGCCCGACTCGACGATCGTACGGAGGTCCTCCATCAGCGTGTTGAACCGCCTGACGGCGTTGGTGGAGCGCGCGGCCATGCCGTACGCCTCGTCGACGCGGCGCAGGGCCTGCGGGAAGCTGATCTTCTCGCGCTGGGAGAGGGCGTCGATCATCGCCTCGGCGCGGTCGCCGATGCCCCGCTTGGGCACGTTGAGGATGCGGCGCAGGGGCACCGAGTCCTCCGGGTTGGCCAGGACGCGCAGGTAGGCCAGGACGTCCCGGACCTCCTTGCGCTCGTAGAAGCGGACGCCGCCGACGACCTTGTAGGGCAGGCCGACGCGGATGAAGACCTCTTCGAAGACACGGGACTGGGCGTTGGTGCGGTAGAAGACGGCGACGTCGCCCGCCTTCGCGTCGCCCGCGTCGGTGAGGCGGTCTATCTCGTCGGCGACGAACTGCGCCTCGTCGTGCTCGGTGTCGGCGACGTACCCGGTGATGCCGGCGCCCGCGCCCGCGTTGGTCCACAGGTTCTTGGGTCGGCGGGACTCGTTGCGCTCGATGACGGCGTTCGCCGCGCTCAGGATCGTCTGCGTGGAGCGGTAGTTCTGCTCCAGCAGGATCGTCGTCGCGTTCGGGTAGTCCTCCTCGAACTGGAGGATGTTGCGGATGGTCGCGCCGCGGAACGCGTAGATCGACTGGTCGGCGTCGCCCACGACGCACAGTTCGGCGGGCGGCAGGTCGTGCTCGGCCGGCGGCACGTCCACCGGGTGTTCGGCGGTGCCGACGAGTTCCCGCACCAGCGCGTACTGCGCGTGGTTGGTGTCCTGGTACTCGTCGACCAGGACGTGGCGGAAGCGGCGGCGGTAGTGCTCGGCGACGTCCGGGAAGGCGCGCAGCAGGTTGACCGTCGTCATGATCAGGTCGTCGAAGTCGAGGGCGTTCGCCTCGCGCAGCCGTGACTGGTACATGACGTAGGCCTGCGCGAGGGTCTTCTCAAAGCCGTCGTTGGCCCGAGCGGCGAAGTCCTCCTCGTCGACCAGCTCGTTCTTCAGGTTCGAGATCTTGGCGCTGAACGACTTCGGCGGGTAGCGCTTGGGGTCGAGGTCCAGGTCGCGGCAGACCAGGGCCATCAGACGCTTGGAGTCGGCGGCGTCGTAGATCGAGAAGGAGGACGTGAAGCCGAGTTTCTTGCTCTCGCGGCGCAGGATGCGCACGCACGCGCTGTGGAAGGTCATCACCCACATCGCGTTCGCGCGCGGGCCGACGAGCTGCTCGACGCGCTCCTTCATCTCACCCGCGGCCTTGTTGGTGAAGGTGATCGCGAGGATCTGGCCCGGATGCACGTGCCGCTCGCCGAGGAGGTGCGCGATGCGGTGGGTGAGCACACGGGTCTTGCCGGAGCCCGCGCCGGCCACGATGAGCAGGGGCGCGCCGGAGTGGACGACCGCCGCGCGCTGGTTCTCGTTGAGCCCCTCCAGGAGCGCGGCCGGGTCCACCGGGGGGCGGGGGGCGCCGTCGCGGTAGTAGGCGTCACGATCCGGCGGCGCGTCGAACTTCCCGCCGAACAGATCGTCCGGAACGGGCTCCGGCACATGATCGTCCTCGGGCGGCGGCGGGTGTTCTTCCTCGCGGGCCCGTGGGGCCTTGAGGTCCGCCAGGAAGCTGTCGTCAAAGAGGCTGCTCATCGCTCTCCGAGTCTAGGGTGCGCCACCGACAACCCACTGCCGCCCCGGAAAACATCCCCGCACGGGGCCACGGCCTGTGCGGATCGCACCGGAACGACCACGGCGAGCGACGCCCGGCGGAAGGTCACGAAAACGTATCGGGCATATCGCACATCAACCTTCACAGAGGCCGCACCCGTTGGCTACCGTTCCCGGCGGGCCGCGGTGCAACCCTTCCGGACCACCCGCCCGCCGCCTCCCCGGCGCACCGACGGCCCGCCGGGTACCCCGACCGCTGCCCCACCAGGCGGAACCTGGAAGGAGTCGCCAGTCTTGGCGTCGCACCGCAAGTCGCGTCCCACGGGGACGCGCGCGGCAGGCATACGGACCCCCGTCCTCGCCACGGCCGCCCTCACCTCCGTGGCCCTGCTGTCCCAGACGGCGCAGGCCGCTCCCCGGACCGACGGGGACCCGAGCATCGAGGAAGTCGAGAAGAAGGTCGACGACCTGTACCGCCAGGCGGAGTCGGCGACCGAGAAGTACAACGCGGCGAAGGAGAAGACCGCGAAGCAGCGCAGGAACGTCGACACCCTGCTCGAAGACGTCGCCCGGCGCACCCAGAAGCTGAACGAGGCGCGGGAGGAGCTGGGTTCCTTCGCGGCGGCCCAGTACCGCACCGGCGCCACCGCCCCCGACACCGCGACCTTCCTGCTCGCCGACTCCCCGCAGGACTACTTCGACCAGAGCCAGCTCATGGGCCGGCTGACCAGCCGGCAGAAGAGCGCGGTCGACGACTACGTCACCGAGCAGTCCTCGACGGCCCGGAAGCGCCAGGAGGCCGGCCGGAGCCTGGAGACGCTCGACGCGACGCAGGGCGCTCTCCGGACGGCCAAGGCCACCGTGCAGAAGAAACTGTCGGACGCGCGGGAGCTGCTGTCGAAGCTGACGGCCGAGGAGAAGGCCCGGCTCGCCGCGGCCGAGGAGAAGCGGCGCCGGGAGGCAGCGCACAAGGCCGCGGAACTCGCGCGGCAGCAGGCCGGCCGGCCGGCGTCCCAGGAGACGGCGGGGCAGCAGGACGGCGGCTCCACCGGCTCGCCCTCCACCCCGTCCTCCGCGCCCGCTGACTCCTCCTACGCGGGCAAGGCACGCACGGCGCTCGCCTTCGCCCGCGCCCAGATCGGCAAGCCGTACGTCTGGGGCGCCACCGGCCCCGGGTCCTACGACTGCTCGGGCCTCACCCAGGCCGTCTGGAAGGCCGCCGGCGTCACCCTCCCGCGCACCACCTACGACCAGGTCGACGCCGGCACCACGGTCCCCCTGGCCGATGCCCAGCCCGGTGACCTGGTCTTCTTCTACGGCGACATCAGCCACGTCGGCGTCTACATCGGCAACGGCATGATGATCCACGCCCCCAAGCCGGGCGCGTACGTCCGCGAGGAGTCGATCTACTACGGCGGCGAGTCGGCGATCCACAGCGTGGTGCGCCCGGCCTGAACCGGCGGCGCGACGGCGGGGCGGACGTTCCCGCGCCCCGCCGTCGTGCCGCGCCGAACCGCACCCCCACGCGCCGTCCGCCGCCTCCCGCGCCCGCGCGTATTCGGGGCACCCGCGCGCGTGCCCCGCTCGTACGGCGCGCGCCGCTCCTTACCATCGCCCCATGCCCGGCACCGGCCCGTCCCCCCGCTCCCTCCTCGGCGCTCGGTGGGCCCGGCGTCCCCCGGCCGCCGGGGCCGCCGTGCTGGCGACCGGCATCCTGTCGGTCGGCCTCGACACGACGGGGTACGCGGTCCTGTCGGCCGTCGCCCTGGTGGCGGCCTGCGCCGCCTGGCTGGGCCTGGCGGCCGATTTCGTCGTACGACTGCTGTGGGACCGGCTGCGGTGGGTGGCGGAGGCGGGGACACCGGGCGCGCTGACGGCGGTGGCCGCGACCACCGTGCTCGGCATCCGTTTCTCCGCGCTGGGGTGGCAGCCCCTGGCCTGGGCGCTGCTGGCGCTGGCCGCGCTGCTGTGGCCGGGGCTGCTCGTCCTCGTCCTGCGGCACTGGCGCCTGCGGATGCCGGGGACGGTGTTCCTGGCCTGTGTCGCCACGCAGGGGCTGGTCGTCCTCGGCGCGACACTCGCCGCGGCCGAGGCGACGGCCTGGCTCGGGCACACCTCGATGGTCCTGTTCTGGCTCGGGCTCGTGCTCTACACGCTGGCGCTGACCCGCTTCGACCTGCGGGAGGTGACCTGCGGGGCCGGTGACCACTGGGTGGCCGGCGGCGCGCTCGGCATCTCGGCGCTCGCCGGGTCGAAGCTGGTCCTGGCTGGCGGTTCGGGTCCGTATCTGTGGAGCGGCGACGACAGTCACGTGCTGCGCGCGGTGACCGTCGCGCTGCTGGTGCTCGACCTCGGCTGGTACGCCGTCCTGCTGGTGGCCGAACTGTCCCGGCCGCGGCCGCGTTACGACGTACGACGGTGGGCGACCGTCTTCCCGCTGGGCATGACGGCGGTGGCGACCCTGTCCGTCGCCGACGCGCTGGACGTGCCCTGGCTGAGGACGCCGGGAGAGGTGCTCCTGTGGATCGCGGTGGCGGCCTGGCTGGCCGTCGCCGCGGGGGCGGCAAGCGGGGCGTACGGGCAGGGCGGGGCGGCGGAACGACGGTGAACCGGGGCCGGCGACGGCTGGAGTCCCGAGGGCAGGTACGGAGAGGGCTCAGGCCCGGAGGGGCCTGGTCCGGAGAGGGCTGGCCCGGAGAGGGCTGGCCCGGAGAGGGCTGGCCCGGAGAGGCCTGGCCCGGAGAGGCCTGGCCCGGAGAGGCCTGGCCCGGAGAGGCCTGGCCCGGAGAGGCCTGGCCCGGCGACGGCTGGTCCGGCGACGGCTCGGGTCCGGTCGGGTCTGGCCCGGCGGCTCGATTCCGAGGGCGGCTCGGTCCGGCCGGCTCAGACCCGGTGACAGCTGAGGCCCGGGGACGGACGGCTCGGGTTTGGCCGAGTCGGATCCGGTCGGCTCTGGCCGGCGGTGGCTCGGGCCCGGCCAGCTCGGGTCCGGCGACGGCTCGATCCCGAGGGCGGCTCGGTCCGGCCGGCTAAGACCCGGCGACAGCTGAGGCCCGGGACGGACGGCTCGGGTTTGGCCGACTCAGACCCGGCCGGCTCTGGCCGGCGGTGGCTCGGGCCCGGCCGGCTCGGGTCCGGGGACAGCTGGGGTCCGGCCGGCTCGGGTCCGGCGACGGCTCGATTCCGAGGGCGGCTCGGTCCGGCCGGCTCAGACCCGGTGACAGCTGAGGCCCGGGGACGGACGGCTCGGGTTCGGCCCACTCGGATCCGGCCACAACGCAGGCCGATGACGGCTCGGGTCCGGCCGGCTCAGGCCCGGCGGCGGCTCAGGTCCACAGGACCGCGATGAAGATGTTCGCCGTGGTGAGCAGGCCCACCAGGCCGAACAGGCGCTTGTCGACCTGCTCGTCGTCGCGCTTCACGTAGACGAGGCCGAGGATCACGATCAGCAGGGCCAGCTTCACGCCGATCTTGATGTTGTTCACGGACTGGTCGTCGGCCTGGTTGAGGCCGACCAGGGCGACGCCGGTGACCAGCATCGTCAGGGCGCCGTGCAGCATCCCCGGCACGAAGCGGGCGGTGCCCCGGCCCATGGCCTTCATCTGGGTGAGGAAGCCGCCGAGGAGCGCGGCGATGCCGATGATGTGCAGGCCGACGAAGAGATGGATGAGTACGTCCATGGGGCCGGAGCCTAACCAGCGCCCCGGACGCCCCCCGCACCGCCCCACCCGCTCGCCGACGGACGACGTCCCGCGGACCGGTGCATATATGCGCCTCATAGCACTCCGTGGTCACCGCCCGTCCCGGAATCACCACATCGGTCATCGCCCTGCGTGAAGTCGACGGGCAAGGTCGCGCCCGATGGTCACTTACGGTCACAGGATGGTCGGCACCCGGCAGTTCCGTACAAGGCGTTACCCCACCGACACCATCAGGTTTAGCGTCCTCCACCAGGTGACCGGCTCCCCACCGCCGCCCGGGCCAGGGGCGGCAGTCGGCCACCACCGCCGAGAAAGGTCCGGCGGCGGTCCGCTTCCCCTGTGCGGTCCGCCGCCGGACGCGTGAACCGCCCCCGGGCGGCCGTACGTCCGCTGCCCCGGCGCTCGTACGGCCGGTGAACCCCGCGGGCGGCCGGAACGTCCGCCGGCCCGGTGGACGTACGGACCGGCGGTCGTACGAAAGGACGTGCAGTCCACGTGGCAGCGCATCGCAAGCCCCGTCAGCGCACGGCGGGCGGCAACGCCGTCCGTGCCGCCGCGACCATCGCCCTGGCGGGCGCGGCGACCGCGACGGGGTTCGACGGGATCGGACACGCGGACCCGAACCTGACGCCGTCGCAGGTCAAGGCGAAGGTGGACAAGCTGTACCGGGAGGCCGAGGGCGCCACCGAGAAGTACAACGGCGCGAAGGAGAAGGCGGGCGCGGCCGAGACGCGGCTGAGAACGCTGAGGGACGAGGCGGCCCGCAAGGAGGACAAGCTCAACTCCGCCCGGGACGCGCTGGGTTCGATGGCGGCGGCGCAGTACCGCGAGGGCGGCCTCGACCCCTCGCTGCGGCTGGCCCTGTCCGACGACCCGGACCGGTACCTCGACGGCGCCGCGTTCGCCGAGCGCGCGAACAACCGGCAGGCCGCCGCCGTCCGTCAGGTCCGCACGCAACTGCGGGAGATCGAGCAGCTGCGGGGGGCCGCCCGCCTGGAGCTGGACTCGCTCACCTCACGCCGGAAGGAGCTGCGACGGCAGAAGGAGACGATCACCGCGAAGCTCGGCGCGGCACGGCAGTTGCTGTCCCGGCTGTCCTCCACCGAGCGCGCCCGGGTCACCGACGACTCGGGGTCCGGCCGTGCCTCGCGGTTCACCCCGGGGGCGCGCGACAGCCTCCAGGCCCCCGCGTCCGCCACGGCCGGGGCGCCCGACTCCCGCGCGGCGGCGGCCGTCGCCTACGCCTACCAGAAGCTCGGCAGCCCCTACGTGTGGGGCGCGACGGGCCCCGACGCCTTCGACTGCTCGGGCCTGGTGCTGGCCGCCTACCGCTCCGCCGGGCTGTCCCTGCCCCGCACGACCTACGCGCAGATCGACACCGGCCGCCGCGTCTCCCGTTCCGAACTGCTCCCGGGCGACCTGGTGTTCTTCTACTCCGGCATCAGCCACGTCGGCCTCTACGTGGGCAACGGCCAGATGATCCACGCGCCGAACCCGTCGGCTCCGGTACGCCTGGCCCCGATCGACGAGATGCCGTTCGCGGGGGCGACGCGGGTGGCGTAGAGCGACGCGGATGCCCTCAGCGGACCCCGGCCGCCCCTCCCCGGCTCAGACCAGTCGCCGGGCCGTCGCCCATCGCGTCAGCTCGTGCCGGTTCGACAGCTGGAGCTTGCGCAGGACCGCCGAGACGTGGGACTCGACCGTCTTCACCGAGATGAACAGCTGCTTGGCGATCTCCTTGTAGGCGTAGCCGCGCGCGATGAGCCGCAGCACCTCGCGCTCGCGCTGGGTGAGGCGGTCGAGGTCCTCGTCGACCGGCGGGGCGTCGGTGGAGGCGAACGCGTCGAGGACGAAGCCGGCCAGCCGCGGGGAGAACACCGCGTCGCCGTCCTGCACGCGGAAGACGGAGTCCACCAGGTCCGCGCCCGTGATCGTCTTCGTCACATAGCCGCGCGCGCCGCCGCGGATCACCCCGATCACGTCCTCCGCGGCGTCCGAGACGGACAGC
Organism: Streptomyces sp. NPDC005574; assembly: GCF_040605435.1. Classification (NCBI taxonomy): domain Bacteria; kingdom Bacillati; phylum Actinomycetota; class Actinomycetes; order Kitasatosporales; family Streptomycetaceae; genus Streptomyces; species Streptomyces sp. NPDC005574. The sequence continues at coordinate 21,636 of NZ_JBEXCW010000057.1, read as the reverse complement.
GCGAGGAAGCGGACGGGCCGCTCGGCGTCGGCCATCAACGGGGCGCAGCGGCGCAGCACTTCGACGCCGCCGCCGCCCGGCAGGTGGACGTCGAGGAGCACCACCTCGGGCCGGGTCGCGGTGATCACCGTGACCGCCTGGTCGACGTCGGCGGCCTCGCCGACGACCTCCACCCCGGTCTCCTCGGTCCGGCCGATCTCGGCCTGGACGCCCGTACGGAACATGCGGTGGTCGTCGACGAGGACGACGCGCACCTGGCGCCCGCCCGCTCCGCCTCCCGCGGACCCGCCGGTCTCGGCCGCCTCCGCCGCTCCCGTGCTGCCGTTCGCCTCGGTCGGGTCGCTCATGACGTCTTCTCCGCCCTCTCCATCTCCAGTTCGACCTCCGTGCCGCCGTCCGGCACCGCGCGCAGCCGCGCAGTACCGCCGTGGCGCTCCATGCGGCCGATGATCGATTCTCTGACGCCCATCCGGTCGGCGGGTATCGAGTCGAGGTCGAAGCCGGGACCCCGGTCACGGACGGACACGAAGACCGTCCTCCCCTCGACTTCGGCGAAGACCTGTACGGCGCCGCCCTCGCCACCGTACTTGGCGGCGTTCACCATCGCCTCACGTCCGGCCTGCATCTGTGCGCCGATCCTGTCGTCGAGCGGGCAGTCCCCGACGACGACGACCTCGATGGGGACACCGTGCTTGTCCTCGACCTCGGCCGCGTTGCGCCGCACGGCGTCGGCGACGCTGGTCGGCTCGTCCGCCTCGTCCTTGCCGGTGCCCTCCGGTCTGTACAGCCAGGTGCGCAGGTCGCGTTCCTGGGCGCGGGCTAGACGGCGGACCTCCGCCGGGCTCTCCGCGTTGCGCTGGATCAGGGTCAGGGTGTGCAGCACCGAGTCGTGGACGTGGGCGGCGACCTCGGCGCGCTCCTGGGCGCGGATGCGCATCAGGCGCTCCTCGGAGAGGTCCTGCGTCATGCGCACCAGGTAGGGGCCCGCGAGCAGGGTGATGCCGACGAGGACGGCGAGGGCGGCCTGGAGGACCGAGCCGAGGTGGGCGGCGGACCCCTGGAGCACGAAGATGCCGGAGACGCCCGCCGTCACCAGCAGGACCCCGCCTCCGGAGCGCAGGAGGGTCAGCGTGCGGCGGCGGCGGCCGACCTCGGCCCAGCGGGCCCGGCGCGCGTTGTCCGCCTGGCGCCAGACCAGGGCGACACCGGCGCCGACCAGGACGGCCGGCAGGAGGTACGCCTTGGCGCCGCTGCCCAGGTTGACGCTGCTGACGAAGACCATGGCCACGACGACCATGAGGAGCAGGGCCACGATCTGGCCCTTGTCCGGCTTGCGGGCCACGAGTCTGCGGCGGCCGTCGGGCGCGGTCTCGGCGCTGACCAGGCCCGGGCTGCGCTGGTCGCCCACACCGCCGACGCCGAGCGGCACGAAGAACCAGAACGCGGCGTACAGCAGGGCTCCGAGGCCGTCCGCCATGAACAGGCCGACGAAGACGAGCCGCACCCAGATCACGGGCAGCCCGAGGTGCCCGGCGAGCCCCCGCGCCACGCCACCCAGCCAGCGTCCGTCACTGCTGCGGTAGAGCTTGCGCGGCGGCCGCGGTTCGGCGAGGGGCGCTGCTGCGGCTTCCGGCATGCCAACGATGGTCACACGGCGCCGGGGCCGGAGCATCAGGGTCGGCCCCCGAGACTGCCCTGATCTTCACCGCGGTCGCGGCGGCGGCCGGTCGAACACCTCCCCGGCGCCGGCTCAGGGGCGATATCAGGGTCCGGCCAGGGTCGTGCGGACTGCCGCCGGGGCGCCGCGCCCGTCACCATGGACGCATGACAGAGCACGAGCACGCCGCGACGGGTCCGGGATCCGGCTCCGGCCCACGCCCCTCGCCGGGCGCCGGGCCGCGGGATGCCGCGCCCGCCGCGGCCGCCCCGGGCGAGGAGCCGGCCACCGGCGAGGGCACGACGTCGGCCGGCCCGCCCCACGCGTTCCGGCGTGACCGGCGGTCGAAGACGATCGCGGGGGTGTGCGCCGGGCTCGGGCGGCAGTGCGAGATGGACCCGGTCATCTTCCGCATCACGCTCGCCGTGCTCGCCGCGACCGGCGGCATCGGCCTCATCTTCTACGGGTTCGCCTGGCTGTTCGTCCCGTACGACGACGAGGACGAGAACGAGGTGCGCAAGCTGCTGACCGGCCGGGTCGACGGCCAGGCCCTGGCAGCCGTGCTGTTCGCGCTGGTCGGCTGCGGTGTGTTCCTGACGATGCTCAAGAACGGCGGGGTGCTGGCCTTCGCCGTGGTGCTGTCCCTGCTCCTCGCGGGCGCGGGGTACTGGTCCCGGCACCGGGGCACCCCCGACCCGGACCCGCTGGCCGCCCAGGCCGTCGCGGACGCCCCGCCGGAGGCACAGGCGCCGCCCGTGCCCGCCGGATATCCGTCCTGGTGGCGCGATCCCATCGTCAAGGACGGCACGCACGAGGGCGGAACCGGCTATCTGTGGGGTCCGAGGGACCGGCTCGACCGTGACGTCGCGGCGGCCGTCAGCATCGGTCTGCGCGGGTACGGGGGCGGTCGCCCGGCCGTGAACCCCGCGCGCGCCGCGCAGCCCAAGCCGCCCGGCCCACGCTGGATCGGCGGCCGGGTGTTCCTGCTCGCCCTGCTCGCGGGGGGCGCCGGTGTGGGCGCCACCTGGGACGACCACGCGCTCGGCACCAGCCTGCAGACCGGGCTGGCCTGCGCGCTGATCGTCCTCGGCCTGGGCATAGCGGTCAGCGCGTTCCTGGGGCGCACGGGCGCGGGTTCGGTGTTCCTGGCGATCGTCACGGCGGCCCTGCTCGCCGGCGCGGCCGCCCTGCCCGGGAACATCGGCACCGACTGGGTCCGCACCACCTGGCGGCCCGCCTCGGTGGCGGAGCTGCAGCGGAAGTACGACCTCGGTACCGGTGTCGGCACCCTGGACCTGAGACGGCTGGACGTGGCCGGGGGGAGGACCGTGGGGTCGGAGGTCGAGGTGGGCGTGGGCCGGGTGCGGGTGATCGTGCCGCCGGACCTGACGGTGAGGCTGCATCTGGACGTGGGGGTGGGCGACATCCAGTTGCCGGGTGACGACAAGAAGGACGTGGACGTGCAGCCGGGCAGGAACAAGGAGGTGACCCTGGCGCCCGCCACGGGCGCCAAGGGCACGGGGGGCGTCCTCGACCTCGACGTGCAGGTGGGCGTGGGACAGGCGGAGGTGACCCGTGCTGCGTCATGAGTTCCAGCCCGGGAAGCTGGTGGCCGGAGCGTTCCTCACCCTCGCGGGCGTGCTGTACGCGGGTGACGCGGGCGGACTCTGGGAGACCCCGTGGTTCGCGGTCATCCCGGTGGTCCTCGGCGGCCTGTGCCTCGCCGGCGTGGTCGGCCTGCTGACCCGGGCCGTGCGCAGACGCCGTGGCCCGGACCGTGCGGCCGGCGCCGCCCGCGTGCGGCAGGAGCAGGAGCAGGAGACGGCAGGCTGACGGCCCTCGGTGACAGGGGCCTGCCCCGGGGTGCCGACCGGCGTGAAACAGCCGTCGGCGGCCCCTGCGGACAGGAGCCGCCGACGGGTTCCGCGCGCTACCGGAAGCTTCCGCCGCGTCGCCGCCGTCGGCCGCGCAAGGCGGCGTCCACGGAGAAGACCGAGGCGCCCGCGAGGATCAGCGGGATCCACGCCATCAGGTAGGGAAGATCGTTGCCGTAGTAGTACGGGTCGGAGGACCAGCTCACGGTCAGCCACAGGCTCAGGGAGATCAGTGCCCCGCCGAGCGCGGCGAGGCGGGCGAGCAGCCCGATCAGGGTGCCGATGCCGACCGCCAGCTCACCGAAGGCGATCGCGTACCCGAAGCCCACCGGGCTCTTCAGGGACAGGTCGACCAGGGCCGGGATGGCCGAGCTGTCGCGGACCCCGCGCATCATGTCGCCGATGGAGCCGGCGCCGGAGTCCTTCAGGAAGGCGCTGTCGGTGAGTTTGTCCAGGCCGGCGTAGATGAAGGTGACGCCGAGGAAGATCCGTAGCGGGAGCAGCGCGTACCGGGTGGCGGTGTCCCGCCAGTCGCCGCCGCCTCCCGCGTAGGGGGTGTGGGTGTCCGTCCGTATGCCGTGAGTCATCGTTCTCAGCCGCCTCTCGCCCGCCGTGCCGTGACTCCTCGAAAAACGATACGTACGGGAGGGAGGCTCCACTCATTCCCCTCCGGCCAGTTTTTCCGACTTGGCCCGCTTCGACGCCGGCCTCCCCACGGCGGGGGGCAGGCGGTCGGTCAGTCCGTCACGTCGATCGCGTAGCGGTTGGTCTCGACGCCCGCGGCCGTCACCACCTGGACCTCCACCCGCCCCGGTTCCACGTCGGCGGGCACCGGCACGGTGAGGACCGCGTCCGTGGGGTTGCTGAAACCGCCGGCCACCGGCACCAGCGGGACATGGACATGCACGGCGCCGATGCGTACGACCATGCGCGACAGCCGCTCCGCGGTCTGCGCGCCCGGCGGTACGAAGGCCGCCCCGCGGATCTCGATGTCGTCGCCGGTGCGGATCGGCCCGTCCAGGTCGCCGGCCTCCCGCGAGCGCACCACGGAGAGGATCACCGGCCGGCCGCCCTCGGCGTACTTCCCGGCCACGTAGGTCGCCGCCGACACCAGCACCAGCACCGCCAGCCCCCAGGGCAGGTCAGGCAGCTGGTCGGGCCGCCGGGCCAGCCGGACGGCCGCGAACAGCAGGGCGACGGCACTGATCACGACGTACTGGATGTCGGCGAAGGTGCCGCGGCCCGCGTCGTCGGTGAGCAGGTCGGCGGCGCGCGGCCGGTGCGCGCGCACCTTCTGCAGCCGCTGTCCCAGCACCCGCAGTCCGACCACCCGCCGGACCAGCACCGCGATCCCGCAGACCACGGCGAGCACGGTCACCACGCCCGCGCCACGGGCCAGTTCGAGCCCGTCGATCAGCGCGTCGCGCTGCGCGTGGCCGGAGGCCGCCGCGAGCCGCCCCACCAGCACGAGCACGGCGTACACGACGAACAGCACCCAGGCCGCCGCCACCGCGCGCGAGGTCGACAGCCGGTTGTCCTCACCGATCACCGGTGCCAGCGCCCCGCCGCGCGCCCGGTGCAGCCACGAGGCCACCGTCAGCGCTCCGGCCACGAGCAGGGCCGCGACGAGTCCGGCGGTGCGCGCCGTCGACCAGCCGGCGCCGATCGCCGTGAGCGCCTGCACCAGGAGCAGCACGACGACGGCCGACCACACGGTGAACGCGGTTCGGCGCCACAGCCGCGCCAGCCACGCCTCGCCCTCGGCCCGGCCGCGCTCGGCGACGTGTTCCGCGGACTGCGTCAACTCCTCGGAGACCCACTGGCGGGAGGCCGACGCCGAGTGGGCCACTGCTGCCGGCAGCCCCTCTCCGGCCGCGAACCCGTCCCGCAGCACCAGGAATTCGGCGACGGCCCGCCGATGCCCCGCCCGCGCCCCGTGGGGGCAGTCCCCGCAGGTGCAGCCGCCCCCGTGGGCAGCCGCGTCCGCGCTCTGTCTCGCCTCCTGCACCGCCACGCCCGATGCCCGCCTTCCCCGCTACCTGCATGATCGGCGGCCCCTGAGAGATCCGGCCGCCGCCCGCTGGACAACTCCCCCGCGATGACAGCGAATTGTGCCCTACGACACACCGTCCGTGCCCGGCAGGTCCGGTCGGCGCGGGGTGAAGTGGCCGCCGCCGTGTTGACCTGGCTGCGAGAATTTCCCCATGGCCGAGATCATCCAGCGTGACGGGACCTGGGCCTTCGACGGCAGCACGGTCCGGATCACGCCGGGACTCCACCGCTCCGTACCGCTGTTCCGGCAGACGTACGGAGAGGTCGCCGTGCCGCTGGAGGCGATCTCGGGGGTCGCCTTCGAGCCGGAACGCCGGCGGGGCCGGCTGCGGATGCGGCTGCGGGAGGGCGCGGACCCGCTCCTCCAGGCGACCGGGGGCCGGCTGCCCGACCCGGCGGACCCCTACCGGCTGGCCGTGGACGTCGACCGGGCCGGGGTCGCGGAGTACGTCGCCGAGGAGATCCGGCACGCCCTGCTCCTGGACCAGATCCCCAAGGAGCCCACCGGGAGCTATCTGCTGCCGGGGCCGCCCGTCCCGGTGTCGGTCCGCTCGTCCGACGGCACGGTCTCCTTCGACGGCACGCAGGTACGCATCGACTGGGCGGACACCTCCGACCGGGTCAAGCGCGCGACCGGGCCGCGGATCATCGCGCTGGCCGACGTGGTGTGCGTCGAGTGGCTGCCCAACTCCGGTTACGAGGACGGCTTCCTGCGCTTCGCGACCCGCGAGACCGCGTTCTCCAAGCTGCCGCCGGAGAAGGACCCGTACGCCCTCGACCTGTGGGGCAGTACCCGCCGCGACCTGCTCACGGCGCTGGTGGCGACCGCCGTCACCGCCCGCCTGCCGCACCCCTCGACCCAGGCCGTGGACCAGCCCGGGGACGGGCCGCGGCCGGCGGTGTCCGTGCCGCCCGCGGCCGACCACCACGACGTACTGCTGCGGCGCCTGCGGGAGCTGGGTGAACTGCACCGGGACGGGGTGCTGACGGACGAGGAGTTCGCGGTGACGAAGGCCGCGGTGCTACGGGGGTTCTGACCCGGCACGCACCCCGGTCCGGGCGCCGGAGTGCGCGCCCTCAGCTCAGCAGGTCGGGTTCGGAGCGGCTGATGTCCTGCCACAGCGGCTGGTAGTTGATCCAGGCGACGAGGTCCCCGCCGAGCTGTTCCCGGGTCGAGACAGCCGCCTTGTGGTCGATGACCACGGGACGGCCGGCCGCCTTCGCGGTCAGCTGCACCTGGGCGGAGCGTTCCATCGACAGGAACCACCAGGCCGCCGCGTCCACCGAGTCGCCGACCGTCAGCAGTCCGTGGTTGCGCAGCACGAGCGCCTTGTGCGAGCCGAGCGCGCTCGCGATCCGTCTGCCCTCCACGGCGTCGACGGCGACCCCGGTGTAGGCGTCGTACAGGGCGTGGTCCTCGTAGAACGCGCAGCTCTCCTGGGTGAGGGGGTCGAGCAGGTCGCCGAGCGCGGCGAGGGCGCGGCCGTACACCGAGTGGCAGTGGGCGACCGCGACGACGTCGGGGCGGGCGGCGTGCACCTGGGCGTGGACGGTGAACGCGGCCTGGTTGACGTGGTAGCGGCCCTCTATCACCTGCCCGTCGGTGTTGGCGAGGACCAGGTCGCTCACAGTGACGTGCTTGAACGGCATACCGAACGGGTTGACCCAGAAACAGTCGCTGAACTCCGGGTCGCGCGCGGTGATGTGCCCCGACACCCCGTCCTCGAAGCCGCGCGCCCCGAAGATCCGCAGGGCGCCCGCGAGCCGCTCCTTGCGGTGCCGGCGCTCGTCGTCGACCGAGTCGTGCATCGGCGGCATCGCGAACCGGAGCCGGTCCGTGGGCAGCGGCGGGGGTGGAGTGGGCCCGGGCATAGGTCCTCCAGCACTGGGTGGGTGTACGGGGCGGAAGTTACCGTCGGTCAGCGCAGGAGAACAGGGATGTTATGCAAACATGACGTTCGCAACGGAAATGCGCTGCGCCGCCCGGGACCCCCGAGGCGATACCGGACAGAAGATGTCGGGTATCGGCGCCAGACTGGCCGTATGAGCCGTATGAGCCGTACGAACTGGGCGGCCTTCGTGGCCGCGGCGCCCGAACTCGCCGGAACCGTCGAGGAGCGCTTCGGCGCCTTCACCCACCACACCCTCGCGACCCTCCGCCGGGACGGTTCGCCCCGCACCACCGGCCTGGAGGTGCGTTTCCTGCGCGGTGAGCTGTGGCTCGGCATGATGCCCGGTTCGCTCAAGGCGCTGGACCTGCGCCGCGACCCGCGCTTCGCGCTGCAGGCCAACCCCGGGGACGGCACCGGCATGGGCGGCGGGGATGTGCGGGTCGGCGGCCGGGCGGTCGAGGTGACGGACCCGGCGGCGAAGGCCGGATACGTCGAAGAGGTGGAACCGCCGGAGCCGTTCCACCTCTTCCGCGCCGAGCTGACGGAGGTCGTGCGGACCCGCGTCGAGGACGACGCGTACCTCGTCGTCCAGATCTGGAAGCCGGGCGAGCCCCTACGGACCCTCAGGCGGACCTGACCGGCACCACCGGGAGGGCTACTCCCACTCGATGGTGCCCGGCGGCTTCGAGGTCACGTCGAGGACGACCCGGTTGACGTCGGCGACCTCGTTGGTGATGCGGGTCGAGATCTTGGCGAGGACCTCGTACGGCAGACGCGACCAGTCGGCCGTCATGGCGTCCTCCGAGGAGACCGGGCGCAGCACGATCGGGTGGCCGTAGGTGCGGCCGTCGCCCTGGACGCCGACGCTGCGGACGTCCGCGAGGAGGACCACCGGGCACTGCCAGATGTCACGGTCGAGGCCGGCCGCCGTCAGCTCCTCGCGGGCGATGGCGTCGGCCTCGCGGAGCAGGTCGAGCCGCTCCTTGGTGACCTCGCCGACGATCCGGATGCCGAGACCGGGGCCGGGGAACGGCTGGCGCTGGACGATCTCGTCCGGCAGGCCGAGCTCCTGGCCGACCATCCGGACCTCGTCCTTGAACAGCTTGCGCAGCGGCTCGATCAGCTGGAACTCGAGGTCCTCGGGGAGGCCGCCCACGTTGTGGTGGGACTTGATGTTGGCGGTGCCGCTGCCGCCGCCGGACTCCACGACGTCCGGGTAGAGGGTGCCCTGGACGAGGAAGGCGACCTCGGGACCCTCGTCCGCGATGATCTCCGCCTGCGCCTGCTCGAAGACCCGGATGAACTCCCGGCCGATGATCTTGCGCTTCTGCTCGGGGTCGGAGACGCCCTTGAGCGCGGTGAGGAAGCGCTCCTCGGCGTCGACGACCTTGAGCTGGACGCCGGTCGCGGCGACGAAGTCCTTCTCGACCTGCTCGGTCTCGCCCTTGCGCATCAGGCCGTGGTCGACGTACACGCAGGTCAGCTGCGAGCCGATGGCCTTCTGCACCAGCGCGGCGGCGACCGCGGAGTCCACTCCGCCGGACAGGCCGCAGATGGCGCGCCTGTCACCGACCTGCTCGCGGATGTGCGCCACCTGCTCGTCGATGACGTTGCCGGTGGTCCAGTCGGGGGTGAGGCCCGCGCCGCGGTACAGGAAGTGCTCCAGCACCTGCTGGCCGTGCGTGGAGTGCATGACCTCGGGGTGGTACTGGACGCCGTAGAGGCGCTTCTCGTCGTTCTCGAAGGCGGCGACCGGGACGACGTCCGTGGACGCCGTGACGGAGAAGCCCTCCGGGGCGGCGGAGCAGGCGTCGCCGTGGGACATCCACACCGACTGCTCGTCCGGGGTGCCCTCGAACAGCGTCGAGCCGGACTTCGAGACGTGCAGCGGGGTCCGGCCGTACTCGCGGGCGCCGGTGTTGTCGACCGTGCCGCCGAGGGCCGTGGCCATCAGCTGGAAGCCGTAGCACATGCCGAAGACGGGGACGCCGGACTCGAAGAGCTCGCGGTCGAGGCGGGGGGCGCCCTCCGCGTAGACCGACGAGGGGCCGCCCGACAGGATGATCGCCGCCGGGTTCCTGGCGAGCATCTCCTGGACCGGCGTGGTGCTCGGCACGATCTCGCTGTAGACCCGGGCCTCGCGGACACGACGGGCGATGAGCTGGGCGTACTGCGCGCCGAAGTCGACGACCAGGACGGTGTCGGGGGCGGCGGGGGACGCTTCTGGCACGGTTTGCCTTCCGGCGGTGAGCAACGGTGTCTGTGGTCGATTCTAACGGGGGTCGGGGTGGGGGTGCCCGCCTGCCTGGTTTCGCCCCCGCCGCCCCTTCCCGTCCCGTCCTCGGGGGCTGCGCCCCCGGGCCCCGCTTCGCCTGTCGGCCTCGTCCTCGAGCGCCGGACGGGCCGACCACCGTGCCCGACCGGGTTGGACAGGGACTGCCTCCCGTGCATACTGGGCCCCATGCTCACGCACCCGACCTTCCTCTTTAGCTATGGCAACCGGCCCGCCGGATGCCATGGTCGTGCTGCTTGAGCCACTGACAAGCGACTTCCCAGGCGCCCCGGGCCGACAAGGCCCGGGGCGCCTGTCGTTTTCCCGGGTCCTGCCGTTCCGGGGCGGCCGACCGCCCTCTCCAAGGAGCCCCCATGACCGCGACCGACGTGACCGGCGCCCGTACCACCGAGGCCGCCGAGGTGATCGGTGACGCCCGGGCGCGCATCGACGCCCTCGACGACCGGATCATCGGCCTCGTCCAGGAACGGATGGCCGTGTCCGCCGTCATCCAGGACGCCCGCATCGCCTCCGGCGGCCGGCGCGTGAACCTCTCCCGGGAGATGGAGGTCCTCGGCCACTACCGGGAGGCGCTGGGCCGGCCCGGCACGTCCCTCGCCATGACGCTCCTGGAGCTGTGCCGGGGTCGCGTCTGAGTTCGGGCCCGCTCTCACCCGTACGGCGCGTGACCGCGGCCCGGAACCCCTCGTTGGTCCCGGTGTCCGTGCCAGCCAGGGGCGGGCCCGAAAGAACCACGCGTGGCTCACCGGGGCGATGAGACGTACGGGTCGTGCCGGACGTCGTGGGACCTCGTCCCGGACAAGTGACCGGACGGCAGGGGACAGCAGCCCGGTCACCCAAGTGAACGGTCGGCTCCGGGGACGCCCGGGGCCGCCCGGCGGACACCACACAGACCCGCGGGAGGCCCGGCCGGCCACCCGCGTCCCGGGAGCGGCGCACCCCCCCGCGCCGCCCGCCAGGCACCGGCGCCGCCCTGACGTCGGTGCTGATGAGCGAAAGGCCCCGCGGCTCCGCCCCGCGGGGCCTTTCGCATGCCCGTCTCCCGCCCGGTGCCCGCGCGCCGCGAGACGTCCAGAACTTTTCCTGGGTGCGAACGCAACCATTCACACCCGTCACGGATCAAACCCTGTGAACCAAGGGCCACGCCCCTCGGAGAAGGACCTGCGCTCGGAGGGGGGTGCAGGTCCTTCGTCCTGCCCGGCGCTACTTCTTCGGCGGTAGCGCCGGCATGCCGAGGAACGGCAGCCGCAGCGCGCCGAACGCCTCCGCGGGGACGGCCGGCGCCTTCGGCTCGACCGGCTGGAGACGCTCGTAGGCCGCCGACTGCGCCGGCCGCGGGTCGCTCTCGCCCTTGTTCGGCCAGTACGACATCGCCCGCTCGGCCTGCGCGGTGATCGTCAGGGACGGGTTGACTCCCAGGTTGGCCGAGACCGCGGCGCCGTCGACGACCGAGATGCCGGGGTGGCCGTACAGACGGTGGTACGGGTCGATCACCCCGGTCTCGCGGGAGGAGCCGATCGGGCAGCCGCCGAGGAAGTGGGCGGTGAGCGGGGTGCCCATCAGCTCCCCCACGTTCGAGCCGGCGAAGCCGTTGATCTCGGCGGCGAGGGCGGCCGCTCCCTCCGAGGCCGCCCTGATCTGCTTGGGGTTCGGTGAGCCGTGGCCCTGCCTGGCCGTCAGCAGGCCCTTGCCCACGCCGTCCGCCTTGAGGTGCGTGGTCAGCGAGTTGTCCAGGGACTGCATCACCAGGCCGATGATGGTCCGCTCGGACCAGCGGCGGTTGGAGAGGGAACGCAGCACGAGGACCGGGTGCCGGGCCGCGTTGCGCAGCCAGGCCGCGGCCCTCGAGGCGCCCTCCGCGTACGGGACCTGGAGGATCGACAGGCCGCCCATCGAGTTGAAGCCCTTGCCGTAACGGACCGGCTCGATGTGGGTGTTGGCGTCGGGGTGGATCGAGGAGGTGATGGCGACCCCGCGGGTGAAGTCGGCCCGCGGTTCGCCGGTGGCCCTGCGGTAGCGCCGGTCGCTGGTCTGCGCGCCCACCAGCGCCTCGGAGTTGGTGCGGGTCAGCTCGCCGAGCCGGTCCGAGAGGTGGGGCAGCTGTCCGCCCGCCTTCATGCGGTGCAGCAGGGTCTGGGTGCCGTAGGTGCCGGCGGCGAGGACGACCCGGCGGGCCCTGAAGGTCCGGCCCTGACCCTTGCGGCGGTTGTCGGTGGGGAGGGTGGCGACGGCGTAGCCGCCCTGCGAGTCGTCGGTCACGGACACGGCGGTGGTCAGCGGGTGCACGACCGCGCCGGCCTGCTCGGCGAGGTACAGGTAGTTCTCGTTGAGGGTGTTCTTCGCGCCGTGCCGGCAGCCGGTCATGCACTCGCCGCACTCGATGCAGGCCCTGCGGCCGGGGCCCGCGCCGCCGAAGTAGGGGTCCGCGACCTGCTCGCCGGGCGCCGCCCGGACCTTGTCGTCGGCGTCCTCGCCGTCGCCGAAGAACACCCCGACCGGCGCCATGTGGAAGGTGTCGCCGACACCCATCCGCTGGGCGGCCGCCTTGAGGTGCACGTCGGACGGGGTCATCGTCGGGTTCAGCCGCACGCCGAGCATGCGCCGCGCCTGGTCGTAGTACGGCTCCAGCTCCGCCTGCCAGTCGGTGATGTCCCGCCACTGCGGGTCCTCGAAGAACGGTTTCGGCGGCACGTAGAGGGTGTTGGCGTAGTTGAGGGAACCGCCGCCAACACCCGCGCCGGCCAGGACCATGACGTTGCCCAGCAGGTGGATGCGCTGGAGGCCGTACATGTGGAGGCGCGGGGCCCACAGGTAGTTCTTGAGGTCCCAGGAGTTCTTCGGCAGGGACTCGCGGGTGAAGCGGCGGCCGGCCTCCAGGACGCCGACGGTGTAACCCTTCTCCGTGAGGCGCAGGGCGGTCACCGAGCCGCCGAAGCCGGATCCGACGACGATGACGTCGTAGTCGTAGGCGTCCTGGGGCACGTGGGCTCCTCGTTGAGTGTCCGTGCGGGTGGTCGTGGTCGGTCGCGCGGTTCCCCGCGCCCTGGGGGAAACGCCTAGCGGAACCGGAACGCCTTCATGAGCCGCAGGCTCCGGCTCATGAACTCGGCGTACTTCTCGTCGTCCATGCCGAGGGAGGGGGCCATCGGCAGCAGCCGCTGCTGGGCGACCGTCTGGGCCTCGGTGTACTTGAGGATGCCCTCGGAGCCGTGCCGGCGGCCGAGACCGGAGTCCTTCATACCGCCCATCGGCGACTGGACGCTGCCGTACGCGGGCGCGTAGCCCTCGTTGACGTTCACCGTGCCCGTGCGCAGCCGGGAGGCGACCGCGCGGCCGCGCCGGCCGTCCTTCGTCCAGACCGACGAGTTCAGGCCGTACGGCGTGGAGTTGGCGAGCTCGACGGCCTCGTCCTCGGTCGCGAAGCGGTAGACCGACACGACCGGGCCGAAGGTCTCCTCGGAGCAGACCGACATGGGGGCCTCGACACCGTCGAGGATGGTCGGTTCGAAGAAGTAGGGGCCGATGTCCGGGCGGGCGACCCCGCCGGCGACGAGCCTGGCGCCCTTGGCGACGGCCTCGTCGACGTGCCGGGTGACCGTCTCCAGCTGGCGTTCGCCCACCAGCGAGCCCATGTCGGCGCCGTAGGCGAGGGAGGTGCCCAGCCGCATGGCCTTCGTGCGGGCGGCGAAGCGCTCCAGGAAGGCGTCCGCGATCGACTCGTGGACGTACAACCGCTCGATGGATATGCACAGTTGGCCGGCGGAGGAGAAGCAGGCACGGACCGCGCCCGCGGCCGCCTTCTCGATGTCGGCGTCCTCCAGCACCACCATGGCGTTCTTGCCGCCCAGCTCGAGGGAGACCCCGATCAGGCGGGCGGCGGCGCCCTGGGCGACTTCGCGGCCGGTGCGGGTGGAGCCGGTGAACGAGACGTAGTCGGCGTGCCGGACGACCTCGGGGCCGACCACGGGGCCCTCACCGAGGACGACCTGGAAGACGTCTGCGGGCAGTCCCGCCTCGATCAGCAGGTCACGCGCCCACAGGGCGGTCAGGCAGGTCTCGGTGTCCGGCTTCATGACGACCGCGTTGCCCGCCACGAACGCCGGGAGCGCGTCGCCGACCGACAGCTCCAGGGGGTAGTTCCAGGGCGCGATCTGGCCGACCACCCCGCGCGGGTGGCGCAGCTCGGTGACCTTGGTCAGGGTCGGTACGGCGCCGGCGTGCCGCTTCGGCCGGAGGTAGGCGGGGGCCCGGCGGCCGTAGTGGCGGGCCGCGACGGCGACGGCCTGGACCTCCTCGTGGGCGTGCAGCCGCGCCTTGCCGGTCTCCAGCTGGATCAGGTCGAGCACCTCGGCCTGCCGTTCGAGCACCAGGTCGTGAAAGCGCAGGAGGACGGCGGCGCGCTGCCGTACCGGGGTCCGCTCCCACACCTGCTGGGCCGCGCGGGCCGACGCGTAGGCCTTCCGCACGTCCTCGGGCGTGGACTCGGGCAGGTCGGCCAGCTTCTCGCCGGTGAACGGCGTGTGGTTGGCGGTCCGGCCCGAACCGACGACCCCCTTGGTCAGCTGGGCGACCAGCTCGGGCGTCACCACGTCGGCGGCGGTGCGGGCGCCCTCCGGAGCGGGGGCGAGAGGATTGGTGCCGGTCTTGGCCGGGGCCTGCGCGTCCGTCATGAGCCGCAGGGTATGCCGGGGCGGAGACTTTGGGTACCCGTCGGTAATGGTGATTCACCGGCCGCACACATGGCGCCAGTGGTCACTGGCAACGAACTCGCTGATCAGCGGGTTGTGCGGCAGCGCGAGGTCCGCGATCCGCGTCTCGCGGTTCCTTTGCGGGCGGGGCGGCCGGCGGGGGTCAGCCCCGCCACGGCACCGGCGCGAACGCGCCGTCCTCGCGCCGGACCTCCATCACGCCCGTGCCCCCGAAGTGCGCCGGGACCACCAGCTCCCCCTGGTCGGCGGCGCGTTCCAGGACCCGCCGGCGGGTGGCGGCGGCCTGCCCCGGGTCGAGGCAGAAGCAGCTGCTGCAGTCGGGGCGCAGGATCTGCACCGGGCTGTGCAGCAGATCCCCGACGAACGCGGCCCGTTCACCGCGCGAGGCGACGCGCAGCAGCGAGGAGCCGGGGGTGTGCCCGGGGGCGGACTCCAGGGTCAGGTGCTCGTCGATCCGGTGCTCCCCGCCCCAGCGGTCGGCCTGTCCGGCGCGGTGCACGGGGGCGATGCTGTCCTCGTAGATCAGCCGGTCGTCGAGGCGCACGCCACCGCCGTATCCGCCCTCGGGGCCGAAGTGGGCGTCGTCGGCGGCCGGGAGCAGGTAGCGGGCGTTCGGGAAGAGGGGCAGCCAGGCTCCGTCGACGTCATGGGTGTTCCAGCCGACGTGGTCGCCGTGGATGTGGGTGTTGACGACGACGTCGACGTCCTGTGGGCGCACCCCGGCCCGGGCGAGGCGGCCGGGGAGGTCGCCCCGCTGCCGGTGGAACAGGGGGTTGCCGGGCCGTTCCCGCCCGTCGCCCACGCCGGTGTCGACCAGGACGGTTCGGCCGGCGCTGCGCAGCACCCAGGTCTGGAGCGCCACCACGGCCCGGTCGCTCTCGGGCTCCCAGTGGTCGGGGGCGAGCCGGTCCCGGTGGTCCGTCCACACTTCGGGGCCGCAGCCGGGGACGACGTCACGCGCGGGCAGGAACGGCACCTGCCATTCGACGACCCGGACGACCTCGACGTCCCCGATCACGAAGCTCTGTACGGTCTCATCAGCCATGACCACGAGCCTAGGAGCCCCGGACGAGCGTTTCGATGACTGATCGACTCTTCCGAATACGCGAGCGTCTCATCCTGGATCCGCAGTGCGTTTACGCTGGTGCCATGGACGTGGTCAGTGACGCGATCTCCGCCGTACGCACCGGGCGCCCCTCCTCGAACCGGCTGACGGTCCGCGGGAGCTGGTGCACCAGGCTCGCACCGTACGAGGGCGCCGGTTTCCACGTCGTGCTGTCCGGCGGCTGCTCCCTGCTGCCGGACGGCGGCGGCGAGCCGGTCGCGCTCGGCGCGGGGGACGTCGTCCTGCTGCCGCACGGAGCGGGGCACGTCCTCGCCGACCGGCCCGTGGACGCGGCGCGGGCCGGCCGGGCCGTGCCGTTCGAGGCGCTGACCGACCCCGGCGCGCTCCCGGACGGGGAGGGCCCGGAGGTGGAACTGCTCTGCGGCAAGTACCGGCTCGACCGCAGCCGCGTGCACCCCCTGATGGCGGAGCTGCCGCAGGTCGTCCACCTGCCCAACCGGATCGGCGCACACCCCGAACTCCGCTCCGCCGTGGACCTGTTGGCGCGTGAGCTGGACCAGCGGCGGCCCGGCTCGTGTCTGGCCCTGCCGAGCCTGCTCGACCTGCTGCTCGTCTACATGGTCCGCGCGTGGCTGGCGCGGGCGCGGACGGGCGCCTGGCCCGCGGTGCTCAGCGACCCGGTGACGACGGCCGCGCTGCGGGCCCTGCACACCGAGCCGGCGGCGCCCTGGACCGTCGACCGGCTGGCCGCCGAGGCGGGGGTCTCCCGTGCGACGCTCGCCCGGCGCTTCACCTCCCTGGTCGGCCGCCCGCCCATGGCCTATCTGACCTGGTGGCGCCTGACCCTGTCGGCCACCCGGCTGCGCGACTCGGACGCCCCGCTGGCGACGGTGGCCCGGGAGACGGGGTACGGCAGCCCGTACGCCCTCTCGCACGCGTTCAGCCGCGAGTTCGGGATGACGCCGGGGAGGTACCGGGAGCTGGCCGCGGACCGGGGGCGGTGACGCGGTCCGGCGCGCCTGCTTCGGGTCCTGTCGCGGTCATCGTCCGCGGGTGAAGGTGTCCACGGCCACGTCGAAGTACTCCTTCGCCTCCCGCACCTTGCCGACCGGGGCCGACACCCACACGTCGTAGAGCCGGCCGCCCTCCTCCCAGCACAGGTCGTAGGTGTGCCGGGGGCCCTCCGCCGCGCTGAAGCCGTTCCAGGTGAACTCCCAGAGGGCGGCCGGGTGGGCGCGGTGCGTGGTCCTGGTGACCCGGCCGTCGTGGTAACCGGGGTTGGACGAGGGGCCGTCGGCCGCAGCGCGCCGCATCACCCCGGCCGGGCCGCCCGGTCCGGGGGCGGCGACCTTGATGCCGAGGCGGAAGGTCTCCCCCGGCGACAGGTAGAACACGCGCTGCCCCTGCGGCTCGCGGGTGAAGCCGTCGGGCACGGCGAGAGTGAAGCCGGCCGGGTCCTCGGCGGTGCGGTAGCCCGAGGGCGCGGGCGAGCCGGCGGGCGCCCCGGCACCGGCCGACCCGCTGGAATCCGTCGCGGGCGAGGCCCCGGGGGACGGCCGGGACGCCGACCCGGACGGCCGCGCCGACCGGCTCGTCGACGGGCTCGCCGACGGGCTCGCCGACGTCACCGACGACCCCGGCCCCGAACTCACCGGCGTACCGCCCCCACCGTCCCCGCCCCGGTTCACCAGCAGCGCCGCCGCGGACACCCCCGCGCCCGCCATCGCGGCGACCAGCAGTGCGCTCACCAGCACACCCCGGGTGGAGTACGTCCGACGGGGCGGCGCCGGCTCGGCGGCGGCCGGTGCCGGTTCCTGCCGGGGCAGGTCCGGCCGCGTCGGCGTGTACCCGGGCGGCGGCACCGGCGTCCGGCCCGTGTCCCGGAAGTCCCGCAGCATCCGCTCCGCCTGAGCCGCGTCCAGCCGCCGTTCGGGATCGCGCTCCAGCAGCCCCCGCACGACGGGCAGCAGCGGGCCGGCCTGCACGGGCGGACGGATCTCGTCGAAGACCACCGCGTGCAGGATGCCGCCCAACGAGTCGCGCCGGAACGGCGATTCACCGCTCAGCACCGTGCACAGCAGCGCGCCCAGCGACCACAGGTCGGACTCCGGTCCCGTCCTCGCACCGGACATCCGCTCGGGCGCGGTGTACTCCGGCGAGCCGACGAACGACCCGGTCTCGGTGAGCGTGGTGGCCCCCGCGACCTGGGCGATACCGAAGTCGGTGAGCACGACCCGGTCGGTGTCTGCCTCCAGCAGCACGTTCGCGGGCTTGATGTCCCGGTGCAGGACACCCGCCGCGTGCGCCGTGCGCAGCGCGCTCAGCAGGCCGATACCGATACGGGCGGCCTCGGCGACGCCGACCGGGCCGCGCGCGGAGATACGGTCGGCGAGCGAGCCGCCCCCGATCAGATCCATCACGATGTACGGGCGTTCGTCGTGCTCGACGACGTCGTGGACCACGATGATGTGCGGGTGGCGCAACTGGGCGACCGCCCTCGCCTCACGGAGGGTGCGGTCCCGCTGCCGCCGGGCCTCCTCCTCGGACAGCGTGTCGTCGAGGGGGATCTCCTTCACCGCCACCTGCCTGCCCAGCAGTTGGTCGGTGGCCCGCCACACCACGCCCATGCCGCCGCGCCCGAGCCGCTTCTCCAGCCGGTAACGCCCGGCGATGACGCGGGCGCTGTCCCCCTCGGTCCCCATGCGCCTCATCATGCCGCACCGGACGAACCCCTTCCGGGTCGGCGACCGGCCAAGTGCGAGGACGGACCGGGGTCCGCCGTCAGGAGCTGCGCGGCTGCCAGCCCTGGAGCACCGCCGTGAACCGCCGGCTCGTGGTCTCCCAGTCCGCCGCGGGTGAGGACATGTAGATCGCGTACTCGACGCCGTCCCGTGCCACGTACGTCTCCTCGACCGCCCGGCGCGGCCCCGGGAAGGGAGTGTCCTTGGCCAGCGCGGTCCACGTGTACTCCCACCGGGAGCCGTCGCGGTCCCGGTAGAGGTTCTTCTCCAGCGTCACCCGCCGGTAGTCGAGCAGCCGCTGCACCTGTTCCTCCAGGTCCAGTTGGTGCGAGTAGCCGTCGGCGAAGTCGGGTGAGGGGTCGACGGCGATGCGGACGAAGTGCTTCCCGCCGTCGGGCGAGTAGTCGATCTGGTTGATGCCGCCTGCGGTACTGGCGACCGTTCGGGTCCAGCCCGCGGGCAGATAGAGGCTGAAGCCGTCGGGGTCGTCCACCTTGACCCAGTCCACGGGCACGGTGCCGTCGGGGCTCGCCGTGTTTCCGCCCGTCGCGTCCGGGCTGGCGCCGCCGCTGCGGCTGGGACTCGGGATGGTGCTCTGGCTCTGGCCCGGTGTCGGCCCGCCGGCGGTGTCCTTCCCGCGCTCCGCGTCCCACGCCTGCAGTCCGACCACGGTGGCCCCGCCGACGAGCGCGGCGAGAACGACCACGAGGGCGCGGGTGCGCCACCGCCGGCGTCCGGGCGGGGGCGGGTGACCGACGCTCGTCGGCCCGGTGAGCGGCCCGTAGGGCCCGCCGGCGACCGGGGTGTACGACGTGGGTCCCCCCGCCGGGTACGAAGCGGAGGCCGCCGACGGGTACGGCGTCGACGTCGCGGAGGGGTAGGGCGTGGCCGCGGCCGGCCCCGTGGGCGGGCCGGTCAGCCCGGTGCGGGAGTCGCGTTCGTGCGGGGGACCGCCGTACTGCGTCGGTACGTACGCCTGTGCCTCGTCCGGTCGGCGTCCCTCCGCGGCCTGGGCGAGGAGGTGCTCGGCCGCGGAGACGTCCGGCCGTTCGGCGGGGTCCTTGTGCAGCAGCGCCGCGATGACGGGCGCGAGCGGACCGGCGTACGACGGATCCTGCGCCTCTTCCTCGACCACCGCCTGCATGGTCGACAGCGGCGAGGTGCGGCGGAACGGTGACCTGCCCTCCACCGCCGTGTACAGCGTCGCGCCGAGCGCCCACAGGTCCGAGGACGGGCCCGGGTCGTGGCCGCGGACCCGCTCGGGGGCGAGGTAGTCGACCGAACCGACGACCTCTCCCGTGCGGGTGATCGTGGAGTCGCCCTCGATCTGCGCGATACCGAAGTCGGTGAGGAGCACGCGTCCGTCGTGGCCTATGAGCACGTTGCCGGGCTTCACGTCGCGGTGCAGCACACCGGCCGCGTGGGCGGCGCGCAGCGCGCGCAGCACCCACAGGCCGATCCGCGCGGCCTCCGCCGGGTCCAGGCGCCCCTGCTCCTTGACCGCGTCGGCCAGCGAGTGGCCCTCGACCAGTTCCATCACGATCCACGGCCGGCCGTCGTGCTCCAGCACGTCGTGCACGGTGACCACGGCGGAGTGGTTGATCCGGGCCGCCGCGCGGGCCTCCGCACGGGTACGGGCCAGCAGCCGCGGCCGGTCGGACTCCGACACGTACAGCGCGGCCGTCAACTCCTTGATGGCGACGGCCCGGTGCAGCACCTCATCGTGCGCACGCCACACCCGGCCCATGCCGCCGCTGCCGATCGCGTCGGCGAGCCGATAGCGCCCCGCGAGGAGCAGGCCCTGCATCTGATTCACGTTGCCCCGCAATGCTCTTGACTGAGTCAGATTAAGGAGCGGCCCGCGCCGAGGGAACCTGGGGCGCGCCAAGGAGACCGCACTGTGACGGTTGTCGCTTCCGGGGGCTGGAGTAAACCGTCCGGCCCTCCTTCGCGTACGTCACCTGCCGCGGGGGTGAATCGTCAGCCGGTGGCCTGATATGTCGCCGACGCCTGCTCGTACAGCCGTGTCACCTCGTCCCGTTCGGCCTCCGGGCCGCGCACCTGCACCACGTGGTACTTCCCGCCGACCAGCAGCGCCAGGTTGCGCACGAACAGCTCCCGCCCGTCGCCGCCGGTCCAGGTGAACTGTCCCTCGGCCATCGTCCGTCCGCCCACCTGAATCGTCTTCAGGCCGGTGGCGGTGGCCCAGCTGGAGTCGCGGTACGGCTGGAGTTCGCGCTCCTTCTCCCGCTGGTACACCATCGGGTCGCTGCCGTTCGCCGCCGCCGAGTCACGGCCCGGTACGAGGATGAGCTCGAAGTCGCCGTGTGTGTACAGCACCTGACCGTGCCCGTTGCCCGGGACGCGGTTCCAGCCGTCGGCCACGGCCACCCGGAAGCCCGCCGGGTCGTTGCGCAGCGTGAACCCGTCGGCGACCTCGGGGCCGGTGGTCTGCGTCTCAGCGGAACCCGCCGACTTCGAGGGACTGCCCGACGGGTGCGGCGAGGTCTGGTCCGGCCGGGGCTCACTGCTCGCCTCGGGGGACTGCCCGGGCGCCTGCCCGGCGCCCGTGGTGGCTCCCGTCCGGTCCGCGCCGTCGGTGTCCCTCGAACCGGCCTTCGGCATGAAGAACATGGCGTACGCGACCGCCGCGGCCAGCGCGAGCAGGATCAGCAGAATCAGGGTGCGGCCCAGGCTGCGCGGTGAACGCGCCTCTTCCCGGGCCCGCTTGTGCCGGCCGTGCGCACTGGTCGCGGGCAGCTTGGCGCGCCGCCTGCGCACCAGCTCGCCCCGGCGGCGCACGATGGGCAGCCGGCTCGCGTCGACCGGTGGCGCCGCCACGACGTTCGCGCCCGCCTCGGGCTCCGGCGCCGACCGGACCAGTGAGCGCAGCCAGCCGCTCAGCTCCTCGAAGTCGAGCCGCTCGGTGGGGTCCTGACGCAGCAGCGACTCCACGACCGGCCGCAGCGGCCCGCACTCCTCGGCGAACGCGGGCGGCTCGGCGCACACCAGCTGCACCAGCTCGGCCGTCGACTCCTCCGGATAGGGCGCGTGCCCCTGTACGGCCCGGAACAGCAGCGCGCCGAGTGCCCACAGGTCGGTGGCGGGCCCGATGGGCGCGGCCAGCTGCCAGTTCTCGTGCACGGGCCCCGCCTGCTCGGGCGCCCACCGCTCGGTCACCGGCCCCACCACCGCCATCCGCGCCTGCCGCGCCCGCTCGGCAGCCAGCGCGGTGGCCGGCCCGCGCCGCACCGGGGCACTGGTGATCTTGTGCAGCCGCGCGGACTCCACGACGCCCTCCACCAGCCCGCGGTCCAGCTTGAGGGCGTCGACGGGGAGGCGGCGCAGGGCG
>NZ_JBEXCW010000056.1:0-54580 GCF_040605435.1 Streptomyces sp. NPDC005574 | reverse complement strand
GCCGTCGCAGGCCGGATCGCGCCCTGTTACGGACGGCGAAGCCACCCCTCACCCTGGGGCTGTTCAGGGTTGCCCGGTCAGCCGACCGAGTCGAGCAGCCGGGCGGTGTGCATCCGCCCGGCGTACTCGACCAGGCGGATCAGGACCTCCTTGCCCGAGTCGCGGTCGCGGGCGTCGCACAGGACGACGGGCGTTCCCCGGTCGAGGTCGAGGGCCTTCGACACGTCCTGGGAACCGTAGGACCGTGCACCCGTGAAGCAGTTGACGGCCACCACGAACGGGATGCGCCGGTGCTCGAAGTAGTCCACCGCGGGGAAGCAGTCCTCCAGGCGACGGGTGTCGGCGAGGACGACGGCGCCGAGGGCCCCCTGTGACAATTCGTCCCACAGGAACCAGAACCGGTCCTGTCCGGGTGTACCGAAAAGGTAGAGGGACAGGCCGGAGCGGATGGTGATGCGGCCGAAGTCCATTGCGACGGTCGTGGTGACCTTCTGGTCCACCCCGCCGGTGTCGTCGACCAACTGGCCTGCTTCGCTCAGCAGTTCCTCGGTGCGCAGGGGCCTGATCTCACTGACGGCGCCCACCAGGGTGGTCTTGCCCACGCCGAATCCACCGGCGACCAGGATCTTGAGTGCCAGGGCGGCCGTGTCGCCGTCCGCGGCGTCGGAGTGCTCGGAGACCATCGATCACTTCTCTCGGGAGTGCCGGCAACGGTCGTCGTCCGTACAGGGCCGCGCGCCGGCGGAAGGTCCGCGCACGGCCCGGGTACGTGTGTGCGAAGTCAGCATCATGACAACTGCGCCCCGCCCGCGGTGAGTACGACCACAAATTGCCCGATGTGGCCGACTCGTGTCCTTTGTGTTTCAGGGCGGGTGCGCAACTCGGCGCCGAACGGGCCGGGGTGGTCGTGAACGTACATCTACAGGGCCCGCAACCCTTCGATCACCTCGCGCAGAATCCGTTCGTCGGGCAGTTGCGCGGGGGGCACCGGGCGGCTCACGGTGACGCGGCCGCCTTCCAGGAGGTCGCCGAGGAGCACGCGGACCACGCCGACGGGCAGGTCCGCGCCCGCGGAGAGTTCCGCGACGGACTGCGTCTCCGTGTGGCACAGGTCGAGGAGAGCCCGGTGCTCGGGCCCGAGCCCGGTGTCGTCCTCGGTTCCGGGCGCGCCCGCGTCGAGGGTGACGAGGGCGATGAGGTCGAACCGCGCCCCCGAGGGGCCGGGTTGGGTACGGCCGCCCGTCATGGCGTACGGACGGACGAGCGGCCCGGCCTCGTTGTCGTACCACTGACTGCCCGGCTCGCGCGGGACGTCGCTCATGCCCTCGGTCATGTCTGCGGACCGCCTTCCGCGTCAGCCGGCGGCGGGCGGCCGCGCGCCGATCCGCGGCGCGGTGTACAGGTGCTCACCGACGCGTTTGACCAGCCGCGCCATCTCGTAGGCCACCAGGCCGATGTCGGCGGTCACGGCGGTGAGGACGGCGAGGCAGGAGCCGTCGCCCGCGGCGGCCACGAACAGGAAGCCGTCGTCCATCTCCACCATGGTCTGGCGTACACCGCCCGCACCGAAGTGGCGCCCTGCACCCTTGGCCAGACTGTGGAAGCCGGAGGCGACCGCGGCGAGGTGTTCCGCGTCCTCGCGCGCGAGGTCGGTGGAGGCGCCCACGGCCAGTCCGTCGTTGGACAGCACCACGGCGTGCCGTACCTCCCGCACGCGCAGCACCAGGTCGTCCAGCAGCCAGTCCAGTTCGCCGGACGGCTGCGCGGTTCTCGTGCTCGGGTCCTGGATCACGCGGGATCTCCTTCGCTGCTTTCTCTGCCGGCCGGGAGGTCCGCCGCGGCGGCGGTCCGGCCGGGCCGGCTCCCGCCGCCACGCGTCCAGCCGTCGCGGTACGCCGTCATGCGGTCCCTCACCAGTTCCGGGGTACGCGCGTCGTCACCGCGCGCGGGGGGCGTGTCGGCCGGTTCCTCCGCGCGCCGCTCCCGCAGTTGGGGAGCCAGGCTGGCCTGCCGGACCCGGCGCGGAAGGTCCTCGGACTCCCCGGGTTCGTCGGCGTCGTCCGGCGGGCGATGCAGTCGCAAGGTGGTGACTCCGGGAGGCGGGGTGTCGCCGGTCGTCCCGGCCGCGGTCGCCGCGGGTGCCACCAGCGCGGGCCGGCCGGCCGACGCCGGGACGGGCTCGTGCAGCCGTTCTGAGCGCGGCACGCGCGCGTGGTCGTGGTCCGCGAACCGCTTCGCTTCGGCGGTGCGCCGGGGGGAACGTTCCGGCCGGCCGGCGTGCAGTAGCGCGGTGGGCAGCAGGACGACGGCTGTGGTGCCGCCGTAGGGAGAGGTGCGCAGGTGCACCTTGATGCCGTGCCGGGCCGCGAGCCTGCTGACCACGAAGAGGCCCAGCCGGTCGCTGTCGAAGAGGTCGAGTGCCTCGGACTGCTCGATGCGCTGGTTGGCCTCGGCGAGGGTCTCCTTGCCCATGCCCAGGCCCCGGTCCTCCACCTCGACGGCGTAGCCGTTGCCGACGGGCTCGCCGGTGACGCGCACCCGGGTGTGGGGCGGGGAGAACTGCGCCGCGTTCTCGATGATCTCGGCCAGGAGGTGGGTGAGGTCGGCGACGGCGGCGCCGAGGACGGACGCGTCGGGCAGTTGCCGTACCTCCACGCGCGCGTAGTCCTCGACTTCGGAGACGGCCGCGCGCACCACGTCGGTCAGGGAGACCGGCACCCGCCAGGCCCGGCCGGGAGCCGCTCCGGAGAGGATGATCAGGCTTTCCGCGTGGCGTCGCATCCGGGTGGTGAGGTGGTCGAGCCGGAACAGGTCGCTGAGCTCGTTCGGGTCGTCGGAGCGCCGTTCCATGCTGTCGAGCAGGCCCAGTTGGCGGTGCACGAGGATCTGGCTGCGCCGCGCGAGGTTGACGAAGACCCCGGAGATGCCGCCGGCGAGTTCGGCACGCTCGACCGCCGCCCGCAGCGCGGCGCGGTGCACCGTGCCGAGAGCCTCGGCGACCTGTCCTGCCTCGTCCTCCGCGGGCGGCCCGGGCGGGGCCTCCGCCCGTACGTCGATCTCCTCCCCCGCGCGCAGTCTCCGCATGGCTTCGGGGAGTTTGCGCCGGGCGATCTCCAGTGCGCTGTTGCGCAGCCCGACCAGTTCGATGACGAGACCGCGGCCGATGCGCACGGAGATGACGAGTGACGCGGCGACGGCGAGGAGGCCGAAGAGGACGGCGGCGCCCGCAGGGGTGAGCAGACCCCGGGTGAACGGGTCGGCCTGGTCGGCGACCCCGTTTCCCGCGTCCGCCTCGATGGTGCGCATGCCGTCCCGCAGGGCTGCGTGCGCCCTGTCCCAGGCGGGTTCCGGCGCCGCGGCGAGGGCACGCGTGCCCGGGGTGGCGGCGAGGGCCCGATCCTCCGACGTGGTGACGGCGCTGTAGGCGTCACCGGCGGCGAGCGTCTGCCAGGCGGCCTGTTCGGGGCCGCGCAGGTCGCCGACGGCGGACTCGGTGAAGGCGCGGCGCGTGTCGACGGCGCCCGTGAACAGCCGCAGCCGCTCGCCGGAGAGGCCCCCTGCCAGGCGCGCGCCGGCCAGCACGGCGTTCTCCCGGGCCAGTGCCTCGCCCGCGCGGGAGAACTCGAGCAGCACGCGCGCCTCAGAACCGAGTTCGGCGTCCTGGATGCCGGTGAGGGCTCCTCCCACTCCGAAGGCGGACGCGATCGTCGTCGTGTACCGCCCGTAGGTCTCGCGCCATCCCACGCGCCGCTCCAGCACCGCGGCGCGCAGGGGACCCAGTCGCTCGGCTCCGGTGACGAACGCCTCCAGGCGCCGGGCCACCCCGGCGGGTGCCTCGCCGCCGTCGGCGATGGTGGTGTCGTCGCCGAGCCGTAGGTCCGCCACCGCCCGGTCCGTGTCGCGCGCCAGCTTCCTGAGGTCCTCGCCGTGGACGGCGGAGGGGTCGGTGGCATGGCGTACGGCGGCCTCACGCTCGGCCTGGAGCGCGGCCACGGTGCGCGCGACGGGCGAGCGGATCTCGGCGTCCACCCGCTGCAACTGGCGCAGCCGGGACACGTCCTGGGCCGTGCTGACGGTGGCGAACGCCCACAGGGCCAGCAGCGAGACGACCGGCACCATCAGCAGGCAGACGATCTTGGCCCGGACAGTGCGTGGCCGTATCCGCCAGTGCCCCACGCGCGCGGGTATGTCGTCGGGCGACGCCTCCAGTGGGTCGTCCGGCACTTCGTCGGCCGGCGGTCCGGCGTGCGCGCGGCGGCCGCGCACCGGTGGTGACGACGGTGTCTCGCCGCCTGCTGTGGGGGTCCTACGCGGTGTACGCATGGCCTCCTCGCTCGGAAGTGGGTCGGGGTCGTGCCGTCGGCGCCGTCACGCGTGCGTCGCACCCTGCGGAACGGCGCCCTCGACGGACTGCTGGGCCGACGCGGACGCCGCGCGCTCGCGCGAGGTCGGCGACAGTGCGACGAAGGCCGACGTCAGGAACAGGTAGGAACCGAGGCCGACGGCGAGCGGGAAGATGAACTGCATCGCGGTGGCCCCGGGCAGGGGCGCGCCGGAGGGTGTGACGCGCACACCGACCGCGAACATCCCGGTGTAGTGCATGCTCGTCACCGCCGCGCCCATGATCAGCGAGGCGACGGTGACGGCGACGGGTGACCTGATGTTGAGGGCCGCCCACAGGGCCGCCGTCGCCGCGACGACGGCGATGACGACGGACAGTCCGACCAGGGCGGGGTCGTAGCTGACGGTGCCGTGCAGTCGTACCGCCGCCATGCCCAGGTAGTGCATGCTCGCGACGCCGAGTCCGGTGGTGAGGCCGCCGAGGAAGAGCGCGCGGGCTCGGTCCTTGCCGTATCCGACGGCGAAGACGCCGGCACACACGACGATCATGGCGACGAGCAGGCTCACGATGGTGAGCGGCACGTCGTAACGGATGTCGGTGCCGCTGACGCCGAACCCCAGCATGGCCACGAAGTGCATGGTCCAGATGCCGGTGCCGATGGCCGAGGCCGCGGTGACGAGCCAGTTGCGGCGCGAGCGCCCGGTGGCGCCGAGCGCGCGGACGGTGCAGCGCAGCCCCAGTGCGGCGCCGATGCAGGCCATCACGTACGACAGCACGGGGGTCAGCCAGCCGAAGGAGGCGTGGTCCAGGTGTCCCATGACCCCGGGACGCTAGCCGGGTCAAGGGCGCATAAAGGGGGCGCATTTCGAAAGGTGTTGCAACATGACACAGGTGTGCGCCTGAACGATCGCCGCACGCTCGAACGTGCGCGCCGAGGCGTCATCCGTGTCGGTGCGGAATCATGCCGAGCATGAGCGACGACCACACACACGTCCAGGAGTTCTTCTCCGCCCGGGCCGCCGACTGGGACAGCCGGTTCCCCGACGACGGCCCCGCCTACGCGTCCGCGGTCGGCGCCCTCGGGCTGCGGGCGGGCGACCGGGTCCTCGACGCGGGCTGCGGAACCGGACGCGCTCTCCCGCCTCTGCGTGCCGCGGTGGGGCCCTCCGGGGTGGTCCTCGGCGCCGATCTGACCCCCGCCATGCTGCGGGCCGCCGCCGGGGCCGGCCGCGACCAGGAGGGACAGTTGCTGCTCGCCGACGTCACCGCGCTTCCGCTGCGGTCACGGTCGCTGGACGCGGTGTTCGGCGCGGGGCTCGTCTCCCATCTGCCGCGCCCGGTCGACAATCTGCGGGAACTGGCCCGTGTGGTGCGGCCGGGCGGCACCCTGGCCCTGTTCCACCCGATCGGCAGGGCGGCGCTCGCGGCACGCCAGGGGCGGCAGCTCACCCCGGACGATCTGCGCGCCGAGGCGAATCTCCGCCCACTGCTGACCGCTTCGGGGTGGCACATGACCTCGTACGTCGACGAGGACGCCCGGTTCCTCGCACTGGCGACCCGCGCGGTCTGACCCGCCGAGCCGGCCCATGCCCGTGGTCCGGGTCCGGGTGCTGTGGGTGTGGGTGTGGGTCTGGGGGTTCACTCAACGGGCGATCCGTTCAGGTGGCGGACGGGGCAACCCCGCAGGCCGGGGGTGGAATGGTGGCCCGCTCGTCCAACCGGTGACCGTTGGGGTGGCCCTTGATCTGCTGTTCTGCCGGTTCTGCCGGTTTGACCGGGCGTGATGCAGTCCCGGCGCGGCGGCGGCAGGCGTGCAGCGCGTCCCCGCAGCCGTACGGCGCGGCGCGTCGACGAACGGGCGGGTGACGGCGCCGAGCAGCAGCGCGGTGTCGTCGTAACGTCTCCGGGCTCGCCGGGTGAACTCGGCCCTCTCGGCGAGCGGTCGGTCGACGCGCGGCAAGGCGTAGGTGGGTAGAGGGCGAGCGAGTCCCAGGGCTCGGGTGCAGTCCCATGGGGATTCGTGGGCGGAACCGCACCGCCCCCTTCTGCCACCGAAGCTCCAACTCTACGGTGGGTGACAGGGCACGGACGATGAGCGATATCAGTCACGAGGAGGGAAGGTGGTCAGCATGCTCGCCAGGCTCCGCAGGTCCGTCGCCGGATTCCTCGACGCGCTGCGCACCGGGGCGGACACCGGCCCGGACACTCACGGGCACAACCTGTTCGAGGCAGCCGCCACCTATGTCGCGGCCTGTGCGGAGGACGACCAGGACCGGATCGACGAGGCGGCGGGCTGGGTGTCACCGGAAGCGCTGTCGTTCGGGGTGAACGAGCTGGCGTGCCGGGCGGTCGTGGCCCTCGCGCGGGAGCGGGACGAGTCGCCGCGTACGGTGGCTCGAGCACTCCTTGGGCTACCGGCGGTATGAAACCGCGCCGCGCGGATGGTCGATTCGCCCCTTCCTGCCGGAAACCGCAGCTCCGGGTGTGCTTCACGGTCGTGACAAGCGGCTTCCGGTCGCACTAGGGTGCGCGCGGTTGGACGAATGAATGGGGAGGCTGGGATGGCAGGGACGGAAGAGGAAACCGTCGCCGCCGCGGACGACGCGCTGTATGTGCTAACGGCAGCACTGCTGACGCCTGCGAAGTTCCCGAGCGTCCTCGGCGACGACTATCCGGAAGCCTGCGCGGCACTCGGTCTGGCACCGCTGGCCGACGGGTACGGACTGGTGCTGGGCCAGGACGGGGAGGGCGCCCGCTGGACGGTCGTCATCGACGACGTCTCCCTGGTCGCGGTCGCCATCGCGTCCTGGGACTGCGGCATGGAGCACGAGCTGTCTCCGCAGGAGCACACGGTCGTCGCCGCGCTGCCCGGCTGGCCCCTCGCTGTCGCCGTCGCGGCGCCGGGTGTGCCCGCGCCGCATGATCCCGGCCCCGAGCTGGTTGACGGGGCGCCGCTGTCGCCGCCGGACACGAGCGTCTGGGGCCCGGCGCAGCGCCGCATGGGCGCCGACGAGATCGCGCTGCGGTGGTCGGTGTGGCGGGAGCAGATCGACGAAGCGGACTTCCCGAGCCCGACCGCCGCGTCCACAGAGGACGAGGCAGCGTCGGACGCGGACGAGGCACCTGCCGGCAAGGTGGGCCTCAGCAACGTGCAGCGGGTGCTCGCCGAGGTGCAGGCGTACGTGGACACTCCGCCGCCGCTCGGTCGTGTCCGGTCCTCCTTCGCCTCGGGGGACGCCCGGATCCTGCGCGCGGACGGTCCCGGCTGGTCCCTGGTGGCCCGCACCGACGACATCGCCTTCGTGCTCCTCGACGCGGAGCCCGGTGAGGTGCTGCCGGTGGGCCGGGGGCCCAAGCTGCCGGCACTTCTCGAAGCGCTCGACAAGATGGCCGTACGTCCCAGTTGACGCCGCCTCGCTTTCGTCCCGGCCCTTCATTGGTGCGGGCGGATCGTGGCGGGCTACGCAGGGCCGACTGCCGGGCCCGAGCCTGGTGGTTCCACGGCCTTCCGTGGCACGGGCGCCGCTCCGGACGCCGGTGCGCCGCGCTCGAGGCGGCGCACCGGGACCGGGGTGCGTCAGCGGCCGATCTCCTTGCGGGTGACGCGGCGCAGCCTGCGCCGCTGCGAGGGGTCGAGCGCGAGGTACGCGGCCGCCGGAACCCCCAGGATTATCAGGAGCGAGGCCCACCAGGGCAGCCAGATCAGCAGGATCAGCCCGACCGCCACACCTCCTGCGGCGATCTTCGCGTTCTTCGACATGTGTGTCGCCTCCTTCGCGGCCACGGCCGCTCTCTGATCAGAAAAACGGCTTCGTGCTTCGCATGGTTCCGGACGGCGACCCTGAGACGCCCCTGAGATGGCCCCCTACTGGGTCGCGCGGCTCGTAGTCGGGTCGTCCGCCTCGCGGGCGGTCGGCTGCCGGGTGCCTACTCCGCCCGCAGTGACTGCCCCACCTTGTGCATGTGGCGCAGCGCCTGCCGGTAGGAGTCGAGGAGACCAGTCTCCGCGTACGGCACATCCAACTCCTGGCAGTGGGCGCGCACCAGAGGTTGGGCGATACGGAGATGCGGGCGGGGCATGCTCGGGAAGACGTGGTGCTCGACCTGGTAGTTGAGACCGCCGAGGAACCAGTCGGTGACGGCGCCGCCACGGATGTTGCGCGAGTGAGGACCTGGCGGCGCAGATGCCCCCAGGGCTCGGCGTCCGGGTCCGGCATCGCCATGCCCTTGTGGTCGGGTGCGAACGCGAGTCCCAGGTGCAGGCCGAACAGAGCTTGGTGAAGGGCGGCGAAAGCGAGCGCCTTGCCGGGGGACATGGACGTGAGCCGCAGCGTCGCGCAGCCCGCGGCATGGGTCGCCAGGAGTACGGCTTCCGCGGATCGTTCGCGGGGCGGCTGGCGGCGCAGGTCGCGGAATCCGTGGACCTTGAGGGCGACGCCTTCGAGCAGGGTGAGCGGAAATAACAGCCACGCCTGGTGGCGGGTGAGCAGACGCCGGAAGCCGGTGCGGTCCTTGGCCTGTTCGCCGGTGAAGACGGGGACGTCCGCGGCGACGTCAGGATACTTGTCGATGTGGTTGGGGTGGGCATGGTGGCGGTTGTGCTTGCGGTTCCACCAGGAGTAGCTCAGTCCCAGCAGCAGGTTGGCGTGGACCAGTCCGATGACGCGTCCGGCGGTCCGGTTCCCGGTGAGCTGGGCGTGTCCGGCGTCGTGGCCGATGAAGGCAGTGCGGGCACAGAGCACGGCGAGGGGCGGGGCGACGAGCAGGGTCCACCAGGAGTCGCCGTTCAGGGTGACTCCGGTGACGACTGCCGCAAGGGCGACGACGTTGAGGGCGATGGCACGCGCGTACCAGCCGTGTCGCCGCCCCAGGAGGCCGCGCGCCTTGACCGTGCGCAGGAGAGGTGCGAAGTCGCTCCCGGAGTGTGCGGGGGACGGCCCCGGTCGGCGTTCCGCTACGGCTGAGGTCTGGGGCATGTGCGGGCTCCGGCTCTCTCAGCAAGGGCTGACCTGAGGAAACGTACGGACCGGCGTGCGGTGGGGGCCATCCAGCCATCCCCCGTGTCCGCACGGGGGTCGGCCCCTCGCCGATGGGGGGTTGACGACACCCCTTGCAGTCCGTGAGCCAGGTCCGGAGGTGGAGAGACCGTCGTGGCGCGCGGTGCTGTACCCTCGGCGACTCCGACCGGGTAGTCAAATTTGAGGAGTGCCGCATCGCTGTGCAGACGGTTCCTTGGACGACAGCGCCCGAGATCGCGGACCTGGCCCGTTGCAGCGCCGTGTTCGTGCCCGGTGAACCGGCGCGCGCGGGCAGCGCCTTCTTCTGGCGGCCCGACGACACCGAGCCACCCGTCGTCACCGCAGGGGTCGCGGAGACGCTGACCGCGGCCGCGCCCGACGGCGCGGCGGTCACCCCGGTGAGCGTGTCCGCCGTCCGGCTGCCGGTGCGCGACGCCCTGCCGCTCCTCACTCGCGCGCGTGCCGGCACCCATGGCCACCCGGCGACCGCGTTCTGGGGCACGGCCGCCGTACTCGCCCTGCCGCCCGCGCGCGTGGGGTCGCCGGATGACCCCGGTCGACGCGCTCGGCGCCGCTCTCACGGGCTCCGCGGACGTCGACGGCCGGCGGGGTCGACGCCCAGGCCACAGGTGGCTGGAGACGCTGCGGGAACGGCTTGCGGACCCGGAGGGCCAGGCGCCGGTGGAGCAGCCCGCCGCACCAGCGGCCACCCTGCGGGACGACCAGCGGCGGGGGCTGAGCCGGCTGGCCCGGACGACGTCTCTGGGACTCGGCTGCTGTTTGGGCGACGACATGGGCCTCGGCAAGACGATCACGCTGATCTTCCGTGTCACGTCAGCATGTTGAGTCGTTGAGGTCCGGCATCCGGGCCGCACACGGCGGCGGGAACATCACCCCCGACTCGCCGCGTCGCTCAACCGGATTACGGCGGCCGCCGGTGTCCGCATTTGGATGCAGGCCAGCCCTGTACCGGCCTGTGACGCGACCGCGAACCTTTCCCATGGATTCACTGCTTTCCCAGTGCACGGGAAAGCATCACCAGAATTCAAGGGACGCGACGGAATGCATGACATGAAGCGCGGTCAGCCGTAAGGACATAGATGCAACAAGCAGGTCAAGACTTACCTTTAGGGAACTTTGGCCGTATGGTGCGGCTCGAATCGAAGGAGCCCTTGTTGTCAAACATAAATGATTCAGCCGTGCGTGCGGTTGAATCGGAGCAAGGTTACGTGTCCTCATTGTATGAGCTGCTCACCGAGCGGCTTTCCGAGGCGCGAGTGAACCGGGCGAGTGTTCTGAAGGCCCCGGCGGACGGTGCCGGCGAGGCGTACGAGAGAGAGATCGCCGCCGACCGTCTGACCAGGGAGATCGGCCGGCTGGAAGGCGCCGAGAAGGGGCTGGTCTTCGGGCGCATCGACTGGACGGACGGCACGACCCTGCGCATCGGGCGGATCGGACTGCACACGGAGGAGGACGACCTGCCGCTGCTCGTGGACTGGCGCGCGAACGCGGCGCGGCCCTTCTACGAGGCGACACCGGTCCACCCGATGGATCTACGGCGGCGCCGGCACCTGCGCCTCGAGGAGCGCACGGTCGTCTCAGTGAGCGACGAACTGCTCGACGGGACCGCCCCGACCGACGAAGACGCCGTGGGGGACGGCCCGTTGACCGAGGCTCTGTCGGCACGGCGTACGGGCAGGATGCACGCGGCCGTCGCGACGCTGCAGGCCGAGCAGGACGAGATCGTCCGCTCCGCCCACCGCGGGGTGACCGTGGTGCAGGGCGGGCCCGGCACCGGCAAGACGGTGGTCGCCCTGCACCGGGCGGCCTACGTCCTGTACGCGTTCCCGCGCGCCGCGGAGGAAGGCGTCCTCGTGGTGGGCCCCAACGCCCGTTTCCTCGACTACATCTCCCAGGTCCTTCCCTCGCTCGGGGAGAACGACGTCGATCTGGCGACCTGTCAGGAACTGGCTGGAGTGTCCCCGGACGCGGTGGACCCGTTTGACACGGCGCGCCTCAAGGGCGGCCCGGACCTCGCCGACGCCCTGGCCGGCCTGCTGCGAGACCACCAGGCCCCCGCCGGAGACTTCACCGTCCGGGTCGGGCAGGAACTGGTCCACCTCTCCGAGAAGGAGGTCGCCACTGCACGCGCCGCCGCGCTGGCGGCCGCATCCGGCCACAACCCCGCGCGCCAGGCGTTCAAGGAACTCCTGGTCGACGCCGTCACCGACGCGATGCAACGGGACATGGGCGACCTCCTGGAGCAGATCGACGCCGATGCCGAGCAGATGACGGGCCTGAACTTCGACCGGTTCACGGGGGTCGCCCAGCGCCGTACCGAGGGCGCCGCCGACCCGGGCCCGGTCCACGAGCTGGACCTGGACGCCATCGGGGCCGATCTCCTCGACGACGCCGGTGTCGACCGGGCTGTCGAGGCGCTGTGGCCGAGGCTGGTACCAGGCGACCTCGTGAAGGCACTGCTGACGGATGCCGACGCCCTGGCCGAGCTCCTGCCGACCCTGACCCCGCAGGAGCGGTCCCTTCTCCTGCGTGCCCCGGACGCCCCGTGGACCGATGCGGACGTGCCGTTGCTGGACGAGGCGGCGAGCCTGGTCGACGGCCCGCCCGAGCGGACGTACGGGCACGTCGTCGTCGACGAGGCGCAGGAACTGACCGCTATGCAGTGGCGGATGATCGTCCGCCGCTGCCCGGGGAGGGCGATGACGCTGGTGGGTGACTTCGCCCAGTCAGGGCCGGCCACGACGGCACGCGACTGGAAGGAAGCCCTGAGCCCGAATGTCGGGACGCGGTTCAGACTGCACGACCTGACGGTCAGTTACCGCACCACGCGGGAGATCCTGGAGAACGTCCGGGACCTGCTCGCACGGATCGCTCCGGACCAGCGGCCCACACGGTCACTGCGCAGCGGTGAGAGCCCGCGCACCGTGACCACACATGCGGACGGGTTGGTCACCGCCCTCGTGGAGGAACTGCGCGCCCAGAGCACCGCGCAGCCGGACGAACTCCTGGGAGTGATCTGCGCGGACACCCGGGTGAGCCAGTTGGCGGCTCACGGCATCGCCGACCACGCACGCATCGTGCCCGCGTCCGAAGCACGTGGCCTCGAGTTCGACGGGGTCGTCGTCCTGAACCCGGAGGAGATCATCACGGCACGCCCCGGCGGGGAGAGGGACCTGTATGTGGCCCTGACCCGCGCCACCAAGCGCCTGTGCACCATCACCACCCAGCCCGCATGATGGCGCGGCGCCCGCGTGGTCGCCGCGGGCGCGCACGTGCCCCGACGCGCCGTCAACATGCGCACTGGTGTAGCCCCGGCCTCCCTGCTCAGCCTGATGTCCTGCCTTCCCGCGTGCGTCGTCCAACGAGAGAGCCGGCTACCGGGTCCCCGCGGACTGGGACCGACGGAGTCTGCGACGTGTTCTACCCGTCCGAGGGGTTCGCCTCGGACGGGTAAGGCTTGTCCCGCAATGTTGGACAGGAGTGTGAGTCAGTTTTTCTCGGGCACTCGTGCACACTCGCGTGCACACTGGAGATCGCAAAAAAGGCCCTCGGCCGACATTCCTGCTGGTCACTGGTCTTTCATGAAAGTAGCCCCGACGGGTGACACAGCAGATGGATGCTGGACGTGCCGCTGGTGATCAGATCCGTTTGCCCGCTGGACCGATCTGTTGCATGAGTACCGGTTCGCGGTTCGCTTGGGGCGAGCCTGAGTTCTGCCGACGAGGCCAGCGGGGCCGCCAGGCCGGCCTGAACGTCAGTGCGCCGGTCAGTCGACGCCTTCGATGATGCGGAAGTCGCGTTCGACGCCGTCGGAAAGGACGACCAGCGCCTCCTGGTATGCCGCGCTCTCGCGTGCCGCGACCGCCTGTTCAAAGGTGTCGAACTCGATCAGGACGGTGCGCTCGGCGATTCCGGCGTCGTGGGCGACGACCCGACCGCCGACGGCGAGCCTCCTCCCGCCCCCGGCCTGCACGGCCGGACCGGCCAGCTTGTTGTAGGCGGCTAGCTTCTCGGGGTCGGAAATGGTGCGGTAGACACTGACCCAGTAGCCCTTGGCCATGGAAACCTCCTGTGTTCGGACAAGCGTGCCAGGCTTCGAGTCGACACTCGGATTGATCGGCCCGGCGACGGATCACCGGGCATTTCAGAGGGCGGTTCGCAAGGGACTGGCTGATTGTGGTGTGCTGTTGAGATAGGACGATGTCTCAGTTGGCGATGGAGCCCTGCCTGCAACTCGTACCAAAAGCTCAGGTCACCAGACATCCCTGCCCGGATGAAGTCGTGAACGATGTCCCGCCCAAGCCGTCCTCTCGTCGACGGCGTTGAGCAGTGCCGCATGACGAGGCAGCCACGCGGTGTTGGCTGCGGCGTCGACGTCGGTGGTGGCCTGGAGCTGTTCCTGGCTCAGTCCGGCCTGCTGGGCGAGGGTCGCGGCGTGTGCCCCCCATTCGTAGGCGCAGCC
Organism: Streptomyces sp. NPDC005574; assembly: GCF_040605435.1. Classification (NCBI taxonomy): domain Bacteria; kingdom Bacillati; phylum Actinomycetota; class Actinomycetes; order Kitasatosporales; family Streptomycetaceae; genus Streptomyces; species Streptomyces sp. NPDC005574. The sequence continues at coordinate 40,737 of NZ_JBEXCW010000056.1, read as the reverse complement.
GGTGCGTGCGGTTACTCGGGCGATGATGATCTCGCGGTCGATGGCGGGAAGAAGTCCGTGGCCCAGCAGGCCGGCCTCCAGGGCGAACATGCGTGAGGCCAGTTCCGGGTTGCGGTGCAGTACCCGGAACAGTTGTGAGCGGCTCGCCTGTCACGCCGGGAGGCATCCATCGGCGCAGTGCCTGGGCGATGGGCGCGGGATATGGCGGGGAGAGCGGTTCGATGCGCGGCATGGGCATCTCCTGCTTCGGTTTTCGAATCACTATGATGCTTCGAAACCCGAAGCGCAAGGAGTGGGCATGGAAGCCAGAACGCCTCGGTCGGGTTGACCGGTACGGGGGTCCGATTCAGGGCGCCCTGTCATGGCTGCACTCGATCTGCTCGGGCGGCGCTGGACGCTGCTCATCCTGTGGCAACTGAGCCAAGTCCCGGCAGGCTTACGGGATTTGCAGCGCCGTCGTGAACGCAAGCCATCGAGCGTGCTCAGCACCCGGCTGGGCGAGCTGACCGGCGCCGCGTGCTCCCTCTGCACGGCGACGCCTATCACCTCACCCAGCTTGGCGAGGACCCAGCTGCCGGGCGGAGGTTCCGAACGCGCCGTCCGCCCAGGCCGCGCGGGCGTCAGCCGGCGGAATCCCTCTCGGGTACCCCGTCGCCCACGACGTCGGGACGCGAGGTGCCGTCGGCGGGCCGCTCACTGTCGCGATGCGCCGGTTGCGGGTCGAGCATCGCCGCCCAGCGCTCCGACCACTGGACGAGGGGGCCGAGTGCGAGGCAGGCGTCCCGCCCCAGTGGAGTGAGCTCGTACCGGCTGTCGGGTAGTTGGTGAACCACGTGGGCATCCAGCAGTTCGGTCAGGCGCTGCCGCATCACGCTGGAGGACATGTCGTCGCACTGCTTCTGCAAGGGGCGAAACCCAAGGGGGCCCCCGCGCAGCTCCCAAAGGATGCGCAGGCTCCACCGCCGCCCGAACAGGTCGAGTGCGGCCATGAGGGGGCGACCGGTGGTCGAACCACGAACCGGCTTGCCGGGTTTTGGGGTTGGCATGGCGTGGAGTCCAGCCTCCAAGGTTGATGCTTCGGATTCCGAAACGCTACCATCGAGGATTGCTTCGGAAAACGAAGCGAAGGGGACCATCGTGGCAACCACCCACCCGCGTCGCCCCGCACCCTGCGCTGCGGAATCCCACGATCACCGCCTGGGAGCACCACCTGCGCTGCAGCTGCGTCAGTGGTGGTGACGGCCAGGCTCAACGCCCACGCGGAGAGGGAGACCAGATGACCACGACGCGGTTTCCCTCGACTGCGGGACGAACCGCCGTCTCCGTCGCCCTGGCCGAGGACGCCTCGGGGAACGACATCACACCGCGTGGAGTGTTCCCGAAGACCTAGCGGCCACGGCCGAAGTCCGCACCCGGCAGAGCGGCATTGCCGCCGGCCTCCCCGCGGTCGCCGAGGTCTTCGCGCAGGTCGATCCCAAGGCCGAGATCGAGGCGAGCGTCGCCGACGGCGCCCGGCTGACCGACAGCGACGCCCTGTTGCGCCTGTCCGGTCCGGCGCGCAGCCTGATCACCGGCGAGCGCACGACGCTGAACGCCTCGCCGATCTGGCCGACGGCGAGTTCGTGCTCACCACCTACGCGACGATGCGTCTCGAGGCGGCCGGGCTAGCCGGAGTGCCGTGGGGCATGGTCGTGGCGGACGGGGCCCAGCACGTGAAGAACCCGTAGTCGGCCGCGACCCGCCAGCTGCGCACGATCGGCGCACGCGCGCGTGGCGCTCACCGGCCAACCTGTCGGAACTCTGGGCGAGCCGCTACTGGACGACCCCGGTGTTGCTGGGCCGGCTGGGCACCTTCCGCACGCGGTACGCGCGGTCCGTCGCCGCCAGTGCGGCCGTGCCCCGGCCGCGGCGGAGCGGTCGGCCCGTCTGGTGGGCGCCCTTTCCTGCTGCGGCGGCGGAAGTCCAACCCGGGGATCGCTCCCGAACTCCCGTCGAAGACCGAGACCGACCGTGCCGTGTCGCTCACGCACGAGCAGGCGGCCCTCTACGAGGCCGTGGTGCGCGAGACACTCGCCGAGATCCCGGGAACGGACAGCATGGCGCGGCGGGGCCTGATCGTGAAGTTACTGACGGCCGCCGGCCGTCCTACGGCAGCGCGTCGGTCGGCAGGGACGGGATCAGCGACTCCAGGTCGCTGGGCAGGTCGCTCAGCAGATCGCTGGGCAGCCCGCTCGGCAGTTCGCTCGGCAGCCCTGAGGGCAGGCTACTGGGCAGCTCGCTCGGGAAGGCGGGCGACGATCCGGGAGAGCGGCTCGCGCTCTCCCCGGCACCGGGCGACGACTTCCCGTCGGGCGAGTCGTCGTTACCCGAGGCCATCATCACCACGACGACAACGGCCGCCGCTGCCGCGAGAACGGCGAGGAGAACGAACAGGGCGGTGCGGCGACCGCCCGGACCACGGCGACCGGGTGGGCCGTCGGGCGGACCTGGCGCCCAGCCACCGTAGGACTGTGTAGGCGGTCCGAAACCGCCACCCGAAGGCGGCGTGCCCCCCGGTGGCCCGGGCGGCTGAGGCGGTACGGGTGGCATGGCCATACCGCCAAGCGTCGCGGCGGAGCGGGCAGAGCGCGACCCCCGCACGGGAGTTGATACGCAGTCATGTCATGGACCACATGATTCCGGAGCATTCCACGCGGGGGTCGTCCACCGCCGCGTGCGCCGCGAAGGGGTCCGCGGCGCACGCACACGCGCGCGCGTGCACTCAGCCGCGGGCTCCCAGCAGGTGGTCCATCGCCAGCTGGTCGAGGCGCTCGAACGCCATCCCGCGCGCGGCGGCCGCCTCGATGTCGAACTCCTCGAAAGCCGCACGGTCCGCGAGCAGCGCCTTCAGACCGTCCGCGGCCGTCGGCTGCGCCAGCTCGTCCAGCCGCGAGGCGCTCAGCGCCTCCTGGACCTCCGGATCGGCGCGGAAGGCTGCCGCGCGCTCCTTGAGGATCAGGTAGTTGCGCATGCAGCCCTCGGCCGACGCCCACACGCCGTCGAGGTCCTCGGTCCGCGGCGGCTTGAAGTCGAAGTGCTTCGGGCCGGAGTAGCCGGCCCTCTCCAGCAGGTCGACGAGCCAGAAGGCCGCACGCAGGTCGCCGGCGCCGAAGCGCAGGTCCTGGTCGTACTTGATGCCGGACTGGCCGTTGAGGTCGATGTGGAAGAGCTTGCCGGCCCACAGGGCCTGGGCGATGCCGTGCGGGAAGTTGAGCCCGGCCATCTGCTCGTGGCCGACCTCCGGGTTCACGCCGTACAGCTCGGGGCGCTCCAGGCGCTCGATGAACGCGAGGGCGTGGCCGACGGTGGGCAGCAGGATGTCACCGCGCGGCTCGTTCGGCTTGGGCTCGATCGCGAAGCGCAGGTCGTAGCCCTGCTCGGTCACGTACTCGCCGAGAAGGTCGAAGGCCTCCTTCATCCGGTCGAGAGCGACGCGCACGTCCTTGGCGGCCCCGGACTCGGCACCCTCCCGGCCGCCCCAGGCGACATAGGTCTCGGCGCCGAGCTCGGCCGCCAGATCGATGTTGCGGATCGTCTTGCGCAGCGCGTAGCGGCGCACGTCGCGGTCGTTGGCGGTGAACGCGCCGTCCTTGAAGACGGGGTGCGTGAAGAGGTTCGTGGTCGCCATCGGCACCTTCATGCCGGTCGCGTCGAGGGCCTCACGGAAGCGCTTGATGTGCGCCTCGCGCTCGGTGTCCGAGGACCCGAAGGGGATCAGGTCATCGTCGTGGAAGGTCACACCGTGGGCGCCGAGCCCGGCCAGGCGCTGCACCGTCTCGACCGGGTCGAGGGCTCGGCGGGTGGCGTCGCCGAACGGGTCCCTTCCCTGCCAGCCGACGGTCCACAGGCCGAAGGTGAACCTGTCCTCGGGGGTGGGCTGGTAGTTCATACCGCGGCTCCTTGCTTGCTCCGACTATTTCGTCATGGCAGTTTACAAATTAGTATGCCCACGCTTCCCTGGGAAGGGACAAGATGTCCCTGAGGGAGCGAGGTCCGGGTCACCGCAGCCCGGGCGTCCCCGGAAACACCAGGTCAGAGCCCCGCGGAGCCGCGGAAAAATAGGGAGAGCCCGATGTCAGCAGCCGAGGGTCCGCTCGTCGTCGGCGTGGACACGTCCACCCAGTCCACCAAGGCGCTGGTGGTCGACGCGTCCACCGGCCAGGTCGTCGCGAGCGGCCAGGCGGCGCACACCGTCTCCACCGGCGCGGGCCGGGAGAGCGATCCGCGCCAGTGGTGGGACGCGCTGTGCGAGGCGCTGCACCAGTGCGGCGACGCGGCTCGCGAGGCGGCGGCGGTGTCCATCGGCGGCCAGCAGCACGGTCTGGTCACCCTGGACGGCCGCGGTGAACCGGTGCGTCCCGCACTGCTGTGGAACGACGTGCGCTCGGCACCGCAAGCCCGCCGTCTCATCGAGGAACTGGGCGGCCCGAAAGCGTGGGCGGAGCGCGTCGGAAGTGTGCCCGGCCCGTCGTTCACGGTCACCAAGTGGGCCTGGCTGGCCGAGAACGAACCGGAGGCGGTCCGCGCGACCAAGGCGGTGCGTCTCCCCCACGACTACCTCACCGAGCGACTCACCGGCCTCGGCACGACCGACCGAGGCGACGCCTCCGGCACCGGCTGGTGGGCGTCGGCGACCGAGTCGTACGACGACGACATTCTCGCGCGCGTGGGGCTCGACCCGGCGCTGCTGCCCCGCGTGGTGCGCCCCGGCGAGGTCGCGGGAACCGTGCGCGACAGTCACGACCTGCCGTTCTCCAAGGGCACCCTGGTCGCAGCCGGCACCGGCGACAACGCGGCCGCCGCCCTCGGCCTCGGCCTGCGCCCCGGCACGCCGGTGCTGAGCCTCGGCACGTCCGGCACGGTGTACGCGGTCTCGAAGCGGCGCCCCGCCGATCCGAGCGGCACGGTCGCGGGCTTCGCCGACGCCCACGGCGACTGGCTGCCCCTGGCCTGCACCCTGAACTGCACCCTCGCCGTGGACCGCGTAGCGGCTCTCCTGGGGCTCGACCGCGAGGCCGTGGAGCCAACCGCCGACGTGACGCTGCTCCCCTACCTGGACGGCGAGCGCACCCCCGCCCTGCCAGGCGCCTCCGGGCTGCTGCACGGACTGCGACACGACACGACCGGCGGCCAGCTCCTCCAGGCCGCCTACGACGGTGCCGTGCACTCCCTGCTGGGCGCCCTCGACCTGGTCATCGACGAGGACGCGGACCGCTCCGTCCCGCTGCTGCTGATCGGCGGCGGCGCCCGCGGGACGGCCTGGCAGCAGACCGTACGACGGCTCTCCGGGCGTCCGGTGCAGGTGCCCGAGGCCAGGGAACTGGTCGCGCTCGGCGCCGCGGCCCAGGCCGCCGGCCTCCTGACCGGCGAGGACCCCGCGGCGGTCGCAAGGCGCTGGAACACGGCCGCCGGACCCGTGCTCGACGCCGTGGAGCGGGACGAGGCGACGCTGGCCAGGATCGCCGGGGTACTCTCCGACGCGGCCCCGCTGCTGGCTCGCTCCACGGACACCCGCTGACGGGCACGCACACGCGTACGCACTCCGACCGAGGACTGACCGGCATGACCGCACCCCCGCACGAGGCCCACCCGGCCGGTCCCGGTCGCGCGCTGCCCGACACCCAGCAGGGCATGCGCCGCCGCAACCTCGCGCGCGTGATGCACACCGTCAGCGCCGAGGGGCCGCTCTCGCGTGCCGCCGTCGCCTCCCGCATAGGTCTGACCCGGGCGGCGGTGTCGACCCTGGTCGAGGAACTGATCCGCTCGGGCCTGATCGAGGAACTGGGCCCCGAGCGGCCCGGCCGGGTGGGCCGGCCGGGTTCGGCGCTCGCCGTCAGCGGACACGGTCCGGCCGGCATAGGCGCCGAAATCGGCGTCGACCATCTCGCGGTCTGCGCGGTCGACCTGCGCGGTGAGGTGCGGGCCAGAGCCGTACGGCACGGAACGAACCGCGGGAGCTCCCCGGAACCCGTGGTCGAGTCCCTCACCTCGCTGGTGCGGCGGGTCGTCACCGAGGCGGAACGCGAGGGCCTGTGGCCGGCCGGGCTCGCCGTGGCCGTGCCGGGACTGGTGGCGCGCGACGCCCGGACCGTGGTGCGCGCCCCGAACCTCGGCTGGCACGACACGGACCTCGGCACCCTGCTGCCCTTCGGATTCCCGCTGACTGTGGACAACGAGGCCAACTTCGGGGCCCTGGCCGAACTCTGGCTCGGCGAGGGCACACCGCGCGACTTCCTGCATGTGTCCGCGGAGATCGGCATCGGCGCGGCACTCGTCGTGGGTGGAGGACTGCTGCGCGGAACACGGGGCTTCGCCGGCGAGTTGGGGCACGTGCCGGTCCGCCCGGAGGGGCCCGCCTGCGCGTGCGGCGGACGGGGGTGTCTGGAGCAGTACGCCGGCGAGGAGGCCGTACTGCGCGCGGCCGGCCTGGCGCCGGGCGAGGACCGCGTCGGACTCCTCGCGGGGCGTGCGGCGGACGGCGACGAGGACGTACGGCGGGCTCTGCGCGACGCGGGAGAGGCGTTCGGTGTCGCACTGACCGGGGCGGTCAACCTGCTGGACCCCGAGAGTGTCGTGCTCGGCGGTGCGCTGTCCGGGCTGGCGCCCTGGCTGCTGCCGTCCCTGCAGGCCGAGTTGGACCGCCGTACGGCGGGGCCCGCCTGTCCGGTGAGCGTGTCGCGGCTGGGCCCCGAGGGCCCTCTGCTCGGGGCCGCGCATTCCGTGGTCCGGGCGTTGCTGGACGATCCGGCGGCGGTGGCGGAACGGGCTGCTCACCCGATCGGGTGAGGAAGTTCTCCACAATCCACCGGCTGTCCACGGATGCGCGGACCGTCCTTCTGCCCAACCCGCATACGCCGTAGCGTGATTCACGTGAGGCGCACCCGACCTGTCCGGCCGACGGCGTCCAGGTGCCGAGCGTACGAGGGGGAAACACATGGCAGGGAGAGATGTCCGGGACTCTCCCGGCGCACTACAGGACTTCCGCGGGATCGAGCGGTGCGGGGATGAGCGGGCGCCGCACGGTTGCGGCCCTACGGCCGTGACTAGGAGGCCGAGCAGACGGGGCGAGGGGGAACCTGCGGGGTCGGAGTCGGGGTCTGGGTCGGGTGCGCGATGAACACCGTGGTGATCGTCGAACCACTCACGGGGCTCGCCACCGCGTGGCCCCGCGCCGAGTCGGACACCCACAGCATCCCGACGGCTCCGGCGCGCCCACGAGAGGACGCGTTGCGGATATCCCGGCGCGATCTGGTGCACTGGCCGCGCCGAACAGACCGTGTCCTCCCCTTGTCGAGAGGCAATCGTCCATGGAACGCGCACGACCCGAACTCACCAGACGGCTGCTGCTGAGAGGAGCCGCACTCGCCGCACTCCCCTACGCCCTGCTCCCGGAGGCCACAGCAGGGGCCGGGACGCAGGCCGTCGACTACCCGCCGGCCGAGTGGCAGCCGGCCTCGAAGTCCAACTACACGGTCTCCGAACGCCCCGGCGCATACTCCGTGGACCGGGTGGTCATCCACGTCACACAGGAGACGTACGGCGACACGCTGTCCATTTTCCAGAACCCGCAGAAGCAGGTGTCCGCGCACTACGTGGTCCGCTCGGTGGACGGGCACGTGGTGCAGTGCGTCCGCGAGGCCGACGTCGCCTGGCACGCCGGGAACTGGAGCTACAACACGCGCAGCATCGGCATCGAACACGAGGGCTGGGTGGACCGGCCCGCCTACTTCACCGACGCGATGTACGAGCAGTCCGCCAGACTCACGGCGGCGGTCTGCAGGACGTACGGCATCCCGAAGGACCGGTCCCACATCATCGGCCACTACGAGGTACCGGGCTCCGACCACACCGACCCGGGACCGAACTGGGACTGGGTCCGCTACGTGAGACTGGTCAACTACGCCTGACAGCGGTCGGTTCCGAGTCGGGCCGGCGTGCCTCGTCGCGTCGGCGTGGACGGCCCGGGCGCAGTGGTTCGGACGGGGGAAGTCCAGCGGTTCGCACGGCCGAGGCCCAACGGCGCGTACGGCCGAAGTCCAGGGATTGGCCCGGCCGATGTCCGGCCGTTCGGACGGCCGGAGTCCAGTTACTCGCACCGCCGAAGTCCAGCCGTTCGGAAGGTGGGCGTCCCAGAGGTTGTCGGCGTCCCGCCCCGGAGTGACGATGTCCCCAACCGTATCGCCGTCGGGAGGCCGAGTGACCGAGCCATGGGTGGCCCTGGAGCCGGGGGCCGATCCCGCCGAGCGCGTTCGGATGCTGCGTCGGGCGCACGAGACGTTCGCCGCCGCGGGCACCGTGCCGCGGCCGGTCAGGTCGGTGGTGGCCGACTCGTGGCGGCGGTCCGCGCGGGCCGGCGTCGGACCGGACGGCACCGCCGACGTGGAACTCACCGACGGCGACCTCGGCGCCTACCGGGCCGAGCATCCGCTGGCGCGGGTGATGCCGCTGTTCCGTGAACTCATGGGCACGTTCGCGGCCGACGGGGAGCACCTGCTCGCGGTGTGCGACGAACACGGCCGGCTGCTGTGGGTCGAAGGCCATCCGGCGACCCGTCGTGAGGCCGGGCGGATGAACTTCGTGCCGGGTGCGCGCTGGGCCGAGTCCGCCGTCGGGACGAACGCGCCGGGCACGGCGGTCGCCGTCGACCGGCCGGTGCAGGTCTTCGCGGCCGAGCACTTCATCCGGCGCGTGCAGCCCTGGACCTGCGCGGCGGCTCCCGTGCACGATCCGCGGACGGGTCGGGTGCTCGGTGCCGTGGACGTCACTGGCGGGGACGGACTCGCGCATCCGCACAGCCTGGGATTCGTCCAGGCCGTGGCGCGGGCCGCCGAGTCCCAGCTCGCGCTGCTCCTCCCGGTACGGCAGGCGACGGACGGTCCGGGGCTGACCGCGCTGGGCCGTGACGAGGCGCGGTTCACCGTCGGTGGCCGGGGGGTCAGACTCAGCCGGCGGCACAGCGAGATCCTGGTGCTGCTGGCCCGCCACCCGGAGGGCCTGACCGGGGACGAGTTGCTGTGCGCGCTGTACGAGGACGAGTCGGTGACGCCGGTGACACTGCGGGTCGAGATGGCCCGCCTGCGCGGGGTGCTCGGCGCAGGGATGCTGGCCTCGCGGCCGTATCGGCTGACGGTGCCGGTCGAGTCCGACGTCGACACCGTCGAGCGACGGCTGCGGAGCGGGGCGGTCACCGCGGCGGCCGCGGCCTACCCGGGTCCGCTGCTGCCCGCCTCCCAGGCCCCGGGGGTGGTGCGGCTCAGACGGCGACTGGCCGACGGGCTACGGTCGGCGCTGATCGCCCGCCGCGATCCCGACCTGCTGGCGGACTGGGCGCACACGGCCTGGGGCGAGGACGACATCGACGTGTGGCGGGCACTCGCCACGGTCCGTCCGACGGCTGCGGTACGGTCCCGACTGGTCGCGCTGGAAGCCGAGTTGACTGCACCGGCACGGCGGCCGGGGGCCGCGAACCACTGACCGAGGGGCGGACCGGCCGAGCACGCGCGTGATCGGCAGACCGGCAGACCGGCTGAGCGAGTGGTGGTGGTGACTGGCCAGCCGGCTGACCGAGTGGCCGACCGACGGCCGGCCACTCCCCTCCGCTCTCCCTGCTCCTGCTCCTGCTCCTGCTCCTGCTCCTGCTCCTGCTCCTGCTCCTGCTCCTGCTCCCGCAACGTCCCTGCAACCTCCCGGTTCCTAGCCTCGCGCCGAGAGCTGCCCAACGGCGGGCAGCGCTTCTGAGGGAGGCCACCAGCATGACCCGTTACGCGGCGCCCGGCACCGAGGGCGCGATCGTCTCCTACCAGGCGCGCTACGACCACTTCATCGGCGGGGAGTACGTACCGCCGGCCCGGGGGCAGTACTTCGAGAACCCGTCTCCGGTGAACGGGCAGCCGTTCACCGAGGTCGCGCGTGGCACGGCGGAGGACGTGGAGCGCGCGCTCGACGCGGCGCACGCGGCCGCGCCGGCGTGGGGCCGCACGTCGGTCACCGAGCGTTCCGACATCCTGCGCAAGATCGCCGACCGGATGGAGGCGCATCTCGAACCGCTGGCGGTGGCCGAGAGCTGGGAGAACGGCAAGCCGGTGCGCGAGACGCTCGCGGCCGACATCCCGCTCGCGATCGACCACTTCCGCTACTTCGCGGGGGCGATCCGGGCGCAGGAGGGCTCACTCGGCGAGGTCGACGACGACACGGTGGCGTACCACTTCCACGAGCCGCTGGGTGTCGTGGCGCAGATCATCCCGTGGAACTTCCCCATCCTGATGGCCACCTGGAAGCTCGCTCCGGCGCTGGCCGCGGGCAACGCCGTCGTGATCAAGCCCGCCGAGCAGACACCGGCCTCGCTGCACTACTGGATGAGCCTGATCGCCGACCTGCTGCCGCCCGGCGTGGTGAACATCGTGAACGGCTTCGGCGTGGAGGCGGGCAAGCCGCTGGCGTCCAGCCCTCGGGTGGCGAAGGTCGCGTTCACGGGTGAGACCACGACGGGGCGGCTGATCATGCAGTACGCCTCGGAGAACATCAAGCCGGTCACGCTGGAGCTCGGCGGCAAGTCGCCGAACATCTTCTTCGACGACGTCTGGGCGCAGGACGACGACTTCCGCGACAAGGCGCTCGAAGGCTTCACGATGTTCGCGCTCAACCAGGGCGAGGTGTGCACCTGCCCGTCCCGGGCTCTCGTCCAGCGGGGCCACTACGCCGAGTTCCTGGAGGCGGCGGTCACCCGCACCGAGCTGATCAAGCCCGGGCACCCGCTCGACACGGACACCATGATCGGCGCGCAGGCCTCCAATGACCAGTTGGAGAAGATCCTTTCCTATCTGGACGTCGGCCGACAGGAAGGGGCGAGGGTCCTCACCGGAGGTGAACGTATCCAGTACGACGGCGAGTTGAAGGGCGGCTACTACGTCCAGCCGACCATCTTCGAGGGCGACAACCGGATGCGGATCTTCCAGGAGGAGATCTTCGGCCCGGTGGTCTCGGTGACGTCGTTCGACGACTTCGACGACGCCATCAAAACCGCGAACGACACGCTCTACGGCCTCGGGGCGGGCGTGTGGACGCGCGACATGAACACCGCCTACCGGGCGGGCCGCGCGATCCAGGCGGGCCGAGTCTGGACGAACTGCTACCACGCCTACCCGGCGCACGCCGCGTTCGGCGGCTACAAGCAGTCGGGGATCGGCCGGGAGACACACAAGATGATGCTGGAGCACTACCAGCAGACGAAGAACCTCCTGGTGTCGTACTCGCCGAAGAAGCTGGGCTTCTTCTAGAGCCCGAAGTCGGTTGCCTGGACGCATCGTTGCGCTCCAGGCAACCCGACTCGGCAACCACGCTCCGCGATCACCCCGGTGCGCGGGTCCTGGTCCGTCGCCTTCCGCCGCCACGGCGGCCCGCACCCGCTGCTCGCCCGCGAACAGGGCCGACGTTCCGTTCCATGTGCGTGCGGCTCACGGCCGTCGCGAGGTCTTTCGCGGCGAGCAGGCCACCCCTGACGGTGGGTTGCGGTTGGCGGGCCCGGAGACATCGTGCACCCGGCTCAAACGGTGGGAATGCCCCTTCCCGGTGCGGTGTACCCCATATGCTGCGTCGGGAGTGGCGCGGGGCCGGACATGGGGTGCCGTGCGCTCTTCGGGGGGAGGGGCTGTGGAGCAGTGGGGGCCGTTGGTGCCGGCGGTGGCGGCGGTGTGGCCGCGAGTCGAAGGGCATGTCGTAGGTCGGGATCTCTGCGACCTCGAGGACGAGGTGCTGGCGGGGTTAAGGGCCTTCGACCGGGCCTGTGAGGCGGCCGCGGCCGAGCAACCTGCCCTCACGCCCGATACTTTCGACGCCCTTGAGGGGGCGGCCCGCGTCGTGGAGGCCGCGTTGCAGGCCCGGCCGCCACTGGGAACCTGGCTGGGCGAGGAGTTCGACCGGCTGACCCTCACGCGGGAGCGGTTCGGGCCTGCGGAGGCGCCGGCCTACTGGACCCCCGTGCAGCGCTCGCTGATCGTGCCGGTCCTGTACGGCACCGACCGGGCGCCGCTGGCCGACGGCACCGACCCGGCCGTGTACGGGTCGGAGCGCGGTGCGCTCGCCTACGGGCAGGTGACCGTCGGTGTTCCGGACGACCGGGTGATCGGTTCCGTGGGCAAACCGCGCTGGTGGCGGCTGCGGCTGAGGCCCGACCCCGCGCGCGACGTGCTCCTCGCCGCCACCCGGCCCTCGGACGAGGACACCTTCGCCCGAACGGTGCGCGCACAGCTCGACCACGGCACCTCCCGCGAAGCGCTCGTGTTCGTGCACGGTTACAACGTCACCTTCACCGACGCCGCCCGCAGTGCCGCGCGGATCGCCTACGACCTCAACTTCACCGGGCCGGTCCTGCTGTACAGCTGGGCCTCGAAGGGCGGCGTTCTGGACTACCCGGCGGACGGGGACGCGGCACGGCGCGCCGTGCCGTATTTCGGGACCTTCCTGCGCGCGCTGCTCACGCGGACCGGGGTGCGCCAGGTGCACATCATCGCCCACAGCATGGGCAACCGGCTCCTCACCGACGGCCTGGCAGAGCTGAACACCGCCGCGCTGCCCGGGGACTGCGGGCGGCTGGGTCACGTCGTGTTCGCCGCTCCCGACGTGGACGCCGACGTCTTCCGCCAGTTGCTCCCGGCCACCGTCCGGCAGGCCCGCACCTGCACGCTGTACGTCTCCGACCGGGACCGAGCTCTGGCAGCGGCCCGGAGACTTTCGGACTTTCCACGGGCGGGGCAGGGCGGCCCCGGCGTGATCGTCGCGCCGGGACTCGACACCGTCGACGTGACCGCACTCGGGACCGACCTCGTCGGCCACTCCTACCTGGGCAACCACGCCACCGTACTGGCCGACCTGCACGGGCTGTTGCGGCACGGGCACCGCCCCGACCAGCGCTTCGGGCTCGCTCGCAGCTCGCACCCGGACGGCGACTACTGGTCCTTCCTGCCCCAGAGTTGACCGGGCCACCCGCCCACGACCACCGATGACCGAAGAGCCCCTGACCCATGACCTCCGACGGACACAGAGCGACTGACGATGACCCATTTCGTTGACCGAGTACCGTTCGAGTGGAGCGCGCCCGGCGCGCTGGAACTGCGCGATCTGCTCGCCTCGGTGTACAGCCGTTCCGCGCGGGCCGAGCAACTCGCCAAGCAGGCCGGTGTGGACACCGGTTGGGTCGACCTGGAACGGCCGATGATGAGCGTCTGGTTCGACCTCATCGAGGTGGCGAGCAACCAGAAGCGCCTCCGCCCGCTGCTGGACGCTGTCACCGCCGGGCCCGACCAGGCCGTCGCGGAGCGCGTGCGTGAACTGCTCGACGCGCACCCGGTGGTCGAGGCCACCGGCCCCTCGGGGACGGACGCGGGGGACGCGGCGGACTTCCGGCACTTCGAGAACCCCGGCGAACAAGAGCGGCAGATCTTCCGCACCAGCACGCTGCAAGACGTGGCGTTCCTGCGCCGCGGCACCGAACTGGCCAGCGCCGTATGCCGGTTGCGGGTCACCGCCGCCGACGGAGCCCAATATCACGGCACAGCGTTCCGTATCGCGGACGATCTCCTTCTGACCAATCATCACGTGCTGTTCGACGACAACGACGCACAACCCCGGGCGGTGGAGGCCTGGTTCGGCTACGAGACCGACCTGCGGGGCCGGATCCGGGAACACCACGTGGTGCCCTGCGATCCGGCGTCGGCCGTCGGGGAGCGGGGGCCGGACTGGGCGGTCGTGCGCAGCGCGACGGGCCTGCCCGAGGACGCCGTGTGCGTGTCCTTACCAGGCGGCAGCGTGTCGGTGTCGGTGGACGACAGGGTCTACATCATCCAGCACCCTCACGGCGGCGTGAAGAAGCTGGCAGCCCGCCACAACGTCGTACGGCACGCCGACGACACCGTGATCCAGTACTGGACCGACACCGAGCAGGGTTCGTCGGGCTCGCCGGTCTTCGACGAGCACTGGGAGCTGGTCGCACTGCACCGCCGCTGGCGCAGAATCGGCTCGGCCGACGGACCGGCCGAATTCCGCAACGAGGGGCTGCGGGTCGAGCGCGTCGTCGAGGGACTGACCCGGATGCGGCTGGTGTGAGCCGGGGATGTCCGCACTGATCGACGAATACGCGTTCAACCTCGACGACGAACGTGCCAGGACCCTCCTGCGAGCCCTGATCGCCGTGTACGGCTCCGCACAGCGGGCACGGCAGCTCATTCTCTCCGCCGGACTTCGGGAGGCTGACGTCAACTGGCACAGCGGTATGGCGGACGTGTGGCCGGAGGCCCTCGAGAAGGCGGCGCCGGCCGGTCTGCTGCGGGCTCTGGTCGAGAAGGCCGCGAAAGACCCCAACACCAAGGGGCATCCCGTATTCGAATACCTGCTCTCCGAAGAGACCTCCTCCCCGGAGTCGGACCCCTGTTCGACGCACCTCGTCAACAACCGCCAGCGGGCGTTCATCGACCGGGTGGCGTTCCGCGCCACCCTGCACGGCATGATCAACGGCGACGGCAACCGGGTCATGGCCGTGCAGGGGCGGCGCCGCTCGGGCAGAACACACAGCTGGTACCTGATCGCCCATGTGCTGGACAGCCACGGCGTCAACCGCCGCCGGATCCGGATGAGCGACTACGGCACCCCGGTGCGCGTCGCGGACATCGGGCACACGCTGCGGGAGATGTTCGGCTGGAACCTCTCCGTGGACCCCAACACGTCCGAGGACAGCCAGGCGCGCAGCCTGGTCAACCAGATCGGGAACGTGATGAGCGAACAGCGGGCCGTCGGCGCGGGGGTCGGCCACTGGCTGGTCATCGACGACTCGCAGTCTGTGAGGTTCACCGAGCCCGCTCTAAGGGCCCTGACGCGTCTGGTCTCCGCCGTCGTCGAGGAGGAGATGGCCGACCGGCTCCGCATCGTCCTGCTCGCCTACGACGGCTGGCTGCCCGACGACGTCCAGTCCTACGTCTCTCACGAGGAGTTCAGCCCTCTCGTCGGCAAGGACCTGCACGACTTCGTCCTCGCCGTCGCCGAGGAGGCGGGCCGCCCCATCGACCCGGACCAGGTCGACCACCTCGCCAACGAGCTCAGCAGCCGCGCCGGCGGCGGTCACATCGCCGCCGACGCGCCGCTGCTGATGACCGACGGACTGCAACGCGCCGCCGCGTCCTGGGCCCGCGATCAGTTCGCGTGCGGAGGCGGATGACGTGCCGGGCACACCGGCCGGCCCGGACCGGCACGACGACGAGATCCGCCGGGGTCTCCGAGAGCGAACGGCGCTGCTGTCCTCCTTCGCCGCCCAGTGCCTCGCCCCCGTCGAGGACGCCGCCCAGACCCACGGCGACGCCGCTGTCCAGGACTTCCTGCTGGAGGACTGCTCGCGCACCACGACGCCCCGGGGACGGCGCTGGTCCCTGGCACCCGGTCCGCGGGCCCGGACGCTGGACGGTCTCGGGAGCCGCGACCGGCTGCTCGTGGCGGCGGAGTCCGCGCCCGGCGGCCGCGAGGACCCGGCGTGCGCCTGGGCCGTACGACTGCTGCGGGGCACCGCGCCGCCGCTGTCCGGGCAGAGCTTCGACGAGCTGTACACCACCCTGAGCGTCGTCGGCTGGTTCCAGGACGCTCGCCTCGCACGGCAGCGGCTGAGCCTGGACGGCGTCGCCCTGCCGCGCCGCGAGGACATCGAGTACGCCCTGGGACGCGCCCGCCTGCTCCAGCCGCTGCACGCCCTCACCGGCACCCGGTTCGCCGGGCGCGCCCGTGAACTCGCCTGGCTCAGCGACCGCCTCGACGACGCGCCGGACGGTGGCCGGCCCTCGGCAGCGCAACGCACCCCCGCCGTTCGGGTGTTCGTGCACGGGCCCGGCGGCGTCGGGAAGTCCACGCTCCTCGCCCGCTTCGTCCTGGAGCGTACCGGTGACCGGGCCGGCCGCATGGGCGAAGCCGTCGGCGAAGGCGAAGCATCACCGGCCGGTGTCCCCTTCGCCGGGCCCCGTCCCGCGACCGGCCGCCTGCCCGACGGCGCCTTCGGCACGGACGACACCGCAGGCGGGGACGTGCCCCGTGCCGGATCCCCCGCGCCTCCTGGCGAGGCACGGCCACCGACCCCGATGCCCTGCCTGTACCTCACCTTCGACCGGCATGACCTCGTCGCCGAACGGCCGCTGACCCTCGTCGCCGAGGCGGTGCGCCAACTCACGCTGCTCAAGCCGCAGTTCGCCCACCTCGCCCGCGACCTGGTCGGGGAGCTGGCCAACACGCTGACCTCGGACCGCCTCACCCGTTCCGAGGAGGGACACCTCGGCCCGCGGGCCGCCCACCGGCGCGACGAACTGACGCTGATCGACGCGTTCGCGGCGCTCGTCACCTCCGTCACCGGGGGCACCGCCCGGCCTTGGGTGCTCGCCTTGGACGCGTTCGAGCAGGTGCAGCGCAGCGGACCCGTCGCAGTGGAGCGCCTCCTGGACTTCCTCACCCTCATGCACCAGGCGCACCCTGGTCTACGGGTCCTCGCGGCAGGCCGGGCACCGTTCGGATCGGCCACCTTCCGGAGCCTGCGGCTGGACGGATTCGACCCCGACACAGCCCGGTCCTTCCTGTACGGCGAGCTGACGGACGGGGCCCACGGCGCCCTGCCGGCCGCACGCCGCCGGGAGCTGGACGCCATCACCCGCATCGTCGGGACGGGCCCGCTCAACCTGAAGCTCGCCGCCGCCCTCGTACGGCGGGAGGGGACCCGGGTTCTCGACGATCCCCGCCTGCGCAGCGAACTGCTGCTGGAGCTGGGGTCCCAGAACGTGCAGGGGTTCCTCTACCGGCGGATCCTGGACCATCTGGACGACCCGGACCTGCGCAGCCTCGCCAGCCCCGGCCTGGTCGTGCGCACCCTCACCCCCGGCGTCATCCGCGATGTGCTGGCCGAGCCGTGCGAGCTCGGCCTCGTCGACGCGGACCGCGCGCGGCGGCTCTTCGACGGCCTGCGGGCCGAGGTCACGCTGGTGGAGGCCGTACCCGGCCGGGACGCCGTGGTGCACCGGGGCGACGTCCGCCGCGTGATGCTGGCCCTGGTGCGCCGCGACCGCCCGTCCGTCGTGAACCTGATCCACCGCAGCGCGGTGCGGTACTACGCCCGGCTCGACGCGCAGGGCGACGACGCGGTCGAGAACAGGGCGGAGGAGCTCTACCACCGGCTCGCCCTGAACCAGTCGACCCGCACGCTGGACGAGCGGTGGACGGATGCCGCCGGCCCGCGCCTGGAGGGCGCGCTGGACGAACTGCCCGCGCGCGCCCAGGTCTATCTCACCGAGAAGCTCGGCAATTCGGCTACGGCGGGCCTGCGCCGCAAGGCGGACGGCGAGACCTGGGAGCGGCAGGTCCTGCGCCTGGGCCGGGCCCACCTCGCGGCGGATCAGCCTGCCGAGGTGCTGAATCTTCTGTCCGAGCGGAGGCACAGGGTCGAGCGGAACCTCGAACTGACGCTGCTCAGCATGCGGGCGGGACTCGCCCTGCGCCGTCCAGCGGCGGCCTTCGCACACGTCGAGCGCGCCCAGGAGCTGGCCGCGGAGTCCGGTGATCCCACCGCGTTCGTGGAGCTGGCGCTGCTGGGGGCGCGCGCCTGCGAGGACCTCGGCCGTTTCGACGTCGCCATGGACCTGCTGGTGCAGGCGCGGCGGGTGGGCGGCCGGCCCGGCATGGCGGTCCGGCTGCTGTCCGTGAGCGCGGCCCAGCTCAGGATCCACCGGCGGCGTGGCACCTCGGACGGCGTGGAGGCGCGCGCGTTGCGGGCGGACACCGTGCTCCAGGTGCAGGGCCTCCACGAGAGGTCCCTGCGGCGGCACCCCGTCCTGATTCGTGAACTGGCCGCCGAGATCGGGGACGAGCTGCCGGAGCTGGTCTCGTACACCGCAGGGTCGCTCGGTGTCGGCGGCGCCGAGGGCCCTGACGACGCATTGCTCGGCACGTTCACCGGGGAGGTCGTGCACACCCCGCGCCCGGTGCCCGCCGCCGAGCCCCCGGGGCAATCCGGGGCCCGGGTCGCGCCGGTGCGTGACACGGGTCCGTCCGCCCGTCCGGGATCGGTGAGCGTGAGCAGCGTCAGCCGGGGCATGGCGGTCGGGAGCCGGTTGGGCGTGGATGACAAGGCGACCGCTGAGTGGAACAGGGCCCTGGTCCACTCCTACCGCCACGAAGTGGATCGCCCCCACACCGGCGACGCCGTCGTGGTGATCCCCGGGTTCGCCGGGAGCACCCTGGTGGACGGGGAGAGCGGCGCGACCCTCTGGGCCAGAGGCCTCGACCTCTACAGGGCTCGGACGTTTCGTGGGATCGAGCGCGCGATGGGACGGCTGTCCGTGACGGAGGAGGAACGCCTGGGGACACCGCGGCGGTTGCGGCCCGCCGGACTGCTGTCGCTTCCCGTCTGGCTTCCCCTCCTCGGCGGCCTCTCGCCGTACGGCGCACTCGTCAGGGGCGTCGGCTCGGTGGCGCTGCACGACGACGCGGTGCTGCCGTTCCCGTACGACTGGCGTCTGTCGGCGGACAGCAGCGCCCGCCTGCTGGCCCACGCCGCCCTGGACCATCTGAGCAGGTGGAAGCGGCACCCGGCCCGCCATGCCTCCGCCTACCAGGACCCGGCCGAGCCACCGAAACTGGTGCTGATCGCCCACTCGACGGGCGGGTTGGTCGTCCAGAGCGCCCTGGCACAGTTTCCGGAACTGGCCCGCGCGACCCGGGACGTCGTGGCCGTCGGCACACCGTTCCGAGGCGTCCCCGCAGCGGTGACCCTGTTCGGTCCGCCGCGCTCGGAACGGCACACTGCGGTGAACGCCGCCCGCGCCGCGCTGCGGACGATGCCGGGCGTCTATGACCTGCTGCCCGACGCGCCCTGCGTGCTCACCGACGTCGGCGGGCTGCGCCGGCTCACCGCCGACGACGTGGCAGCCCTGGGCGGGGATCGCGCGCTCGCCTCGGCCGCTCTGGACGCCCGCCGCGGCCGTACCGCCGCCGGGCCGCAGCCGCGCCTGCACGCCGTCGTCGGCACGTCTCAGCCCACAGCGCAGAGCCTGTCCGTCGTGGACGGCGTCGCCGAGGTGTTCCGGCACGTTCCGCGGCTGCATCCGGACGGTGCCCCGGTCCGGGAAGGCGACGGACGGACGGGGACGGTGAACGAAGGGGGCGACGGTCTGGTGCCGGTGTGGTCCGCGACGCCGCCCGAGTATGCGACGTGCCTGGACGTCGTGGCCCAGCATGGCTCGCTCCCGTCCAGCGCGACCGTGATCAACCTTGTCCAGCGGATCCTCACCGCCGGATCCGACGGCACCGACCCGCCCCCCGCGGAGGTCGGCGACGATTCTCCCGTCAGGGGCCGCGCGCCCGGACGGGTGCCGCCCGATCCGGACGCCGGCCTGGCGGCGTCCTTCGGCATCAGCTCGCCGTCACAGATCCTGCCCGGAGTGGAGTGGTCGTTGACCATCACCGGCGCCCACCACACCGCTGTCACCTGCCGGGTGCTGCGCGCGGAGACCGGTGAAGTGGCGGCACGGCCGACGCTGCGCCCCGTGCCGGGGACTCCGGGCACGTCCACGGCGGGGGTCGTCGTGGACGGCCCGGGGTTGTACACGATCCTCGCCCAGGCGGGGGGGCTGTCCGCCACCGCGCTCGTGGTCGCCGCCGAGGAGTGGCTCGACACCTGAGACCCCGGGCCGTCGACCGCGCCCGGACCGGCGCGGCACCGGACCTCCTCGCACCGGCGGCGGTGACGCCGTCCCCGCGCCTCCCACGCGGGAGGCGTCACCGCACGAGGACGAACAGGAGGACGGCGACGAGCGCGACGAGCAGAACACCCAACAGCGCCAGCGTGATCCTGGCACCGGTGACGAGCCGGGACGACGGTGCCTGTGGCAGGAGGGGCAAGCAGTCGGCGAACAGGTCGGTGGGGTGGAGGTCAGACCGGTGGGCGGCGGGAGCGAGCCCGGGGGAGCGTCGCTGCTCAGGTGCGGGCACGGACGTGACGGGAGTGGAGAAGGGCGGGGCGAGCCATGCGGGGCGCGGCGGTTGTGGCTGCTCGGGCTTCGCGGGCTCCGGTGCCGGCCGTACGCGGGCTGCCCGGACTTGCGTCGCGTCCGCGGCGGAGCCGACCGGGGCCCCCGGGCCACGGACCGGCCGGGGTTCGGCCTTGGGGCCGACCGGCGCCCCTTGGGCACGGACGGGTCCGGGTTTCGCGGTCGGAACGGGTCCGGGTTTCGCAGCCGGGACAGGCCCGGGTTTCGCAGCCGGGACCGGCCCGGGTTTCGCGGTCGGGGCGACGGTCGGTTTCGCGGCGGGGACGGGCCTCGGGTCCTGTGGCTCGTCGGGGGCCGGGAAGATGCCGAGGTCCAGAAACGGACGCGTGGCGGGCCGTGGGCCCGTCGTGGGCCGGTAGGCCATGGGCCTCAGTACATCCGCCTGCGAGGCGACCTCCGGCTGCGGTTCGAGGTCCGGTTGCAGGTCGACGGGGCATTGGAGCAGCGCGAGCAGTCGCCGCGCCATGCCCCGCACCTCGTCCACGTTGTGGTTCAGCAGGGTCCGCCAGGCGGCGGACTGCGCGGGGTCGCGGAAATCCTTCCGGGAGAGCAGGAGATGGTCGGATCCCGGCTGATGCAGGGTCTTCCACAGCGAGAGATCGTGGCTGAGCATCACCAGCGTGCTGTAAATGACGTGCGAGGGGAATCGGTCGCGGTGCATCGCCACGAGGGCGTCCGGCTCCTGGATCGGGATCCCGTTCGCCGTGCTGGGCGTGAAGACGGTACCGACGGCGACCTCGGTGTGGCGGATCTGGGTCGCGCCGTCCGGGCCGCGTTCTCCCTCGCGCGGCAGACGGAAGTCGGGGTGGCCGTCCTCACGCCGGGGCGGCAGCGACCACGTGGGCACGGTCATGGCGTCGTAGTCGACGAACCGCACCTCCGTCTCGGCGGTCACCAGAATGTTGCCGCTCTGCAGGTCTCCGTGGCTGATGCCGGACCTGTGCATCTGGTAGACGGCGCTGGCGAACCGGTATGCCAGCCGCCGCAGTTCGTCGGCCGTGTCCCGCCGCCGCTGGTCGAGGAGTTGGTCCACCCATTCGGTGAGCCGCTTGCCGGGCGCCCACTCCATCAGGACCACGGGCCACCAACGCGCTTGCACCCACAGCCCGTTGTGCAGATAGTGCACCTCGGTCCGCCACGAACCGCGGGCGCCGCGCAGGCAGTTCGCGATCTCGCGGTAGCGGTCCTTGCGGTGCGGCTCGTCGCGGGTGAAGCACTTCAACGCCCAGAGCCGGCCGTCCTGCGGGTCCTCCAGGCGGTACACCGCCCCGAAACTGCCGCAGTCGGCACCCGGTTGGCCGTCGGCGTCCAGCCGGGGCCGGCACCGCTTCAGGCGTGGCTCCTCGCCGCACTGCTCCAGCCGGGCCACTGCCGACTGGAAATCGACCAGCGTGGGCCATGATCCAGAGGGCGTCCTCACGTCCCGCACTCCGCTCTGAGCAGGGTGATGTCGTCGTCCTTCAGGGCACGCCTCACCCGTTGGTCCCGCACCCAGGTGACGAAGTCGACCTGGGTGGCACACACCGCGTCCAGCACCTCCCAGGGCCGGCCACCGCCGTCGGCATGACGCATCCACCAGACGGCCAGCGCGTCCGTCATCAGGTAGAACACGTCCTCCGAGCACCAATGCCCCTCCACGAAGCGGGGGTTGGTAGAGGACTGGGCACCGCCTGCCCGGATCACCTCCGGCACGCGTGTCATGACGGCCACCGACGCCACCACGCACCCGGCGCGAACCTGGAACATGCATGAGTCGCCGACGCAGACCACCCGCCACCCGCTTCCCCCGAGGCAATCGGGCGGCTCGTGCTCGGCCGGCTCGGGGAGGAGTTGAAGGCCGAGGAGCGTCGCGGCCGGGGAGTTGCTGATCCGGTGCTGGGCCAGCCACGCCATGGGACCGGACGAGGCGGTCATGTCGAGCAGGGTCCTGCGCTGGTCGGGCCAGCGAAGGCCCGCGTCCATGGTGACGTGCATGAATGCCTGGCTGTCGCGGAACGCCCGGCCGGGCGCGGCGCACAGGTCCCGGGCCAGTTGGCTCGCCCACCAGCCGCTTCCGGCCGAGCCGCTGCTGCCGTCGGCCACGATCAGCCGGGCCTCTCCCTTGAAGTTCGCCGCGGGCAGCACGGAGCATGCCGCGTCCTCGATCCGGGTGGCGCTGAGGTCCGACTTCGGCGCCTGCATGAGGATCTGGCCCGCGATCATGCGGGTGTGCCGACGTCCAGGAAGAGCATGACCGACTGCATGCTCGCGTTGAACACGAAGCCGCGCGCTCCCGGCTCCACCGGGATGCCGAGGTCCACGGCCGTGTCCCGCATGTCGGGCGGCAGAACGTCGGAGATGGAGAACAGCTTGGCACCCGCCGGCGGCAGCCCTCCGGCGGTGCTCGGGTAGCGCGTCGGCTTCGCCAGGTCGGACGCGATGTGCAGGTTGAACAGCAGGGCACTGCCGTCCATCGTGCCGATGGAGCGCAACTGCTGGGCGGGTCCGACGGGGTCACCGTCCGTCGACTCCCCGTCGGTGAGGTTGAGGATGATGGGGGGAAAGCTGCCGGGGTGCTCGGTCACCCAGCCGTCCAGGACCCGGTGGGCGTACCGCAGGGCCTCGCACATCGGGGTCCCTCCCGAAGCCGCGGCCTCCAGCCAGATCGGCATCTCCGCCACATGGGTGGTGCTCGTGCCGTCCGGGAGGACATCGGTATGGGTCAGCCGCTCGGTCCGGATCCTGCCCTGGGCGAGGGCGCTGGCGGCCACCAGGTCCTGACCGGCGAGCGGGCCACCGAGCGCGGGCCCGACCGCGGCGCCGTAGCCGATGACGGAGACGTGGAAGAAGTCCCAGATCTCGTCGATGCCCCGGCCGCACCGGATGATCAGCTCGCGGAGCATGCTGTTGATGGCGTCGGCCACGGCCATCTGCTTCGACTGGGTGGTGCTGGGCATGGTCGCGCGCATGGAACTGGACTGGTCGATCAGGAACACGATGCAGGCCGGATTGGCCCGGCTGATCTCTGCCTCGTACACGGCGGGAGTCCCTTCTACTCAGGATGGTTGGCTGCTGCTCGACGGCCGTCTCAACCGGGCCGGCTCCAGGTGTTCAGGCGCCCGTCGAGGAAGCCGACATGGAGCTCGCCGGGAGTGACCGTCACGTTCATGGGCTTCGGGCCCTCCGCCGTCAGCGGCTTCAACTCCTGCCCGGTCCGTGCGTCCAGCCGCCGCACGCTGTCCGCGCCGCAGACGTACACCACGCCGTCGACCACCGTCACCGGGCTGCGCCCGTCCGCCTCGACGGGGGTGCGCCACCGCTGCGTCCAGTGCCGCAGCGACTGGGCGATCACGGTCCCCTTGCGGTCGATGACCACCAGCAGGTCGCCGTGGACGACAGGGGGCGCGGTGATCGGGTGGGGTGAGGCCTCCCACTGTCGGCGGGTGGTGCCCGTGCGGCCGAGGTGGTGGAGGGTGCCCGCCGCGCCGCCGATGTACGCGCCGTCGGCGGCGAGGGTCGCGGCGCAGCCGGCGGCGTCCCACGGCTGGTGCGGGCTGTGGCTCTCCCGGGTGGCGGGCTGCACCGTCACCAGGCCCCTGCGTTCGGTGGGGACCCAGACGCGGACCCCGTCGGACGCAAGGGGGGAGACCACCGGTTCGTCCAGCGGGATGACGCGTTGCCCAGCGGCGTCGTGCGGCGGCAGAGGGCGCTGGAATTCGAAGAGACCATGAGTGGTTCCGATCAGCAGCAGGTCGTCAACCGTGACGGGCGGCCGCAGGCCGGGATCGCCGTCGAGCTGCAGAACGACGTCGCCGTCGTCGGCCGTGTCGCTGAGGTCGTGGCCGTTGAGCAGGCCGTCCCGAAGGGCCCACCACAGTCGCCCGTCCCAGGGGACGGGAGTCGACTCGGCGGTGCCGCGCAGGGTGAGCGTGCGGTGGTGCTCCCCCGTCCTCGCGTCGAACAGGTGCGCGGTGCTCCCGCAGGTCACCACGATGCGGCCGTCTGCGATCAGGGGTGGGCACAGCAGTGGGCCGCCGGTGTCACGGACCCATCGCGGCCGCTCGGCAGGGCCGGTGTTGGTACGCCCACGGTGAGGGGTGGACCGGCCGGCCGGGGAGGGGGACGCCGTGCGGCGGTCGCCGGACAGCAGGGTACGCGGGTCGTCCGGAGCGTCGTCACGGGTGGCACCGCTGTGGGTGTCACCGGACAACGGTGGGCCCGGATCGTCCACGGCGTCGTCACCGGTGGCGTCGCTGTGGATGTCGCCGGGCAACGAGTGACCCGGATCGTCTGCGGCGTCGTCACCCGTGGCGGCGCTGTGGAAGTCACCGGACAGCGGGGCACCCGGATCGTTTGCGGCAATGCCACTGGAGGCGGCGCCAGTTGGCGCCGGGGACACATCTGCTTCCGTGGCGGCGGTCACCTCGGCCGAGGCGGTTGCCGCACCGGGCGCCGGAGCGGGGGTGTCGCCGCTCGGTCCGTACCCGGGCGACGGGGACGACGGGAGCGGCGTGTGCTGGGCGGCGGGCACCGCGCTCGGCACAGGGGTGGACCGGGTGGACGCTGCGGCGAGGCGGGTTGTCGATGTGTCCCGGCCCGTCGAAGGCGACAGAGCCGAGGACAGCGCCGGGCGGTCGACGCCGGAGCGGTCGGCCCCGGAGCGATCGACGCCGGAGCGATCGACGCCGGAGCCCACGGAGAGAAGCTTCCGGGCCCTTTCCTGACGGAGCAGGTCCCCCACGTACTCCGTCCAGGCCGTGCTGTGCTGGGCGATCCGGTGATTGGCCCACAGCGGCGGCACGGTGATCCGCCTGAGCCGTCCGGCTCCGGGCCGCGACCACGGCCGTCGGCGCGTCGAGCGCCCCGCCGCCTTGCGCAGTCTGTCGCCCGTGTTGCCGTGCGCGAACGCCCAGTGGGCGAGGGCCGCCTCAGCGGGTACGCGTACGGCCTTGCGCTGTGTCAGCGCGTCGACCAGGTCGGTCGTGGGCAGCGGAACGACGCCTGTGCAGGCGAACGCGGCGATGGCACCCACCGCGTGGATGCTGCTGGACTCGTGGGCCACGGCGTCGCCGCGGCGGAGCTCCGGGGGCAGCCATCTGGCGTCGGCCCACGCGAACGGGGGCCTGGCCGTGCCCGGCGGGTTGTAGCGAGGCTGGAGGAGGCGGCGCAGCACGTAGGCCAGGTGCACGTCCACGACCACGGCTCCGTCGGGAGTGAGGAACAGGTTGGAGGGAGTGAGGCCGGTCAGCGAGAGCTTCCGCGCGTGCAGGCTCCGGGCCAGCCCGGAGAACTGCCAGACCAGGTGAAGCGCTGCTTCCGCCGGAAGCGGCCGCATGGCCACGGCGGCGGCCAGGGAGATGTGGGACGGGGGTCCCCCTTCGGCCGCCGACACCCCGGCCAGCCAGGGGGTGGCGATCCAGGCCCGGTCGGCGGCGGCGTCGTATCCGCCGTGGGTGGGCATGACGTGGCGGGCCCAGGAACGGTCCCGCCCCGTGCAGACCTGCCGGAAACGGTCCAGGACCTTTTCCACCAGCTGTCCCGTCAGACCGGCCGGCCCCCAGCCTGGGTGCAGTTCCTTCACCGCGTGGTGCTCGCCGTCCGGTCCGACGGCGAGATACGTGTGTCCGAGCACCCCGCTGCCCAGCGGCTGGACAAGGTGGAAACCCCCGAGCACTTCCATGTGTGGCACTCCCGTGCGGCTGTCGTTGTCCTGTCCCGTTCTTCGTCCCCGGGTGTGCTGTGTGAGGTCGGACGTCGCGGCCGCCCCCGCTGCGGCGGGTCATGGTCCGGCCGGCCCGGGGAGGCTGAGGGCCTGCACGGTGCAGTTGATCGTGCCGACGTACGCGGCCCCCCGCGTAATGAGGGGCGGCGCCTGCAGGGCGGCCTCGACGGGGTGGGTCCAGCGCACTTCTCCGTTGTGGGCGGCGACCGCGGTGAGCGCTTCGTCCGAGCCGACGTACACGGTGCCGTTGTCGTACACCGGGACGCAGCGCAGACGGCTGCCCGCGGTGAAGCGCCAGCGGCGGGCTCCGGTGTCCAGGTCGCGTGCCCAGAGGGTGCCGCCCACCGTCCCGGCGAACAGTGTGCCGTGGCCGATGACGGGGCCGGTGACGGCCGTGGCACGGCCTGCCCAGCGCCACCGCTCCTGTCCCGTGCGGGTGTCGTTCGCGCAGAGGGTGCCCGTCCGGCCGGCCAGGTACAGGGTCTGGGCGTGCTCGGCGGGCGCGCCCACGACGTCCTGCACGTACGGCAGTTGCAGCACACCGGACCCGTCGTGCAGCGACAGGGCCTGGACCGTGCCCTGCCAGCCCGAGATGTACACGCGGTCCGCCGTGACGGTCGGGCGGTCGACGATGGGGCCGTTGCCGCGGCTGCTGACCCACTCCGCCTGGCCGGTGCGGGCGCACAGGCAGTGGACCGCTCCGTCACGCGCTCCCACCAGCACCCGGTCGCCCCTGACGGCCGGTGTGAACAGACAGCTGTCGCCGGCCGAGTAGCGCCACCGTGTGGATCCGTCCGCGGTGTCGAGAGCCAGCAGTGTGCGGTCCGAGCAGGTGACGTAAATCGTGCGTCGGTCCGCGGCGGGGGTGTGTTCGATGCGCGCCGGGAGGTCGCGCCTCCACAGGACGCCGCCGCCGACCGCGTCCAGCAGTTCGACGGTGCCGTCCAGTGAGCAGAAGGCGATGCCGACCGTGGCGTCGACGGGGGAGGTGAAGTAGGCGCGCCCGCCGAGCCGGTGGGTCCATCGGACGTGCGGCGCGTCCGTGGAGCCTGGGTCGCGGGGCCGTGTCCGAGCTCGCTTCTCTTGGGCGAGCACGAACGATCTGGTGTGCTCGGCATGCTTCAGCACCTGGGTGCGGGCGGTGTCCGTCAGCCAGGTTTCGCTACGGGTTCTCCTCGCGCGAGGCTGTACGCCGTGCTCGGCGAGTCGGGCGAGGAGTTGCTGTGCGGTGATGCGATCAGCAGGCTCCGGCCGGGTGCATGCCACCACGAGGTCCTGCAGAGAGGCGGGCAGGCGGTCGAAGGCGCCGGCGGGGAACCGGGGTGCACGGCCCGCGATGGCCTCGTTGAGGTCGTGGCGGTCCATCTCGGTGCCGGTGGCGGCGTACGCCAGGGTCAGACCGAGGGCGAAGATGTCGCTGGGGTGATCCGCTCCGCCGTAGATCTGTTCCGGGGCCATGAAGGCGTCTGTGCCGACCTTCATGGTCGGATGGGTGCGCGTCCGGTCCAGTTTGCGGGCGACGCCGAAGTCGATGAGCCGTAAGGAGCCGTCCGCCGCGCTGAGGACCAGGATGTTCGCCGGTTTGAGGTCGCGGTGCACGATCCGGCGCGCCTGAAGGCGGATCAGAATGGGGGCGAGCTCGGCCGCCAGGTGCAGCACGCGCCGGGTGGCGAGGGCACCGTGCTGGGCGACCAGTTCACGCAGGTCCATGCCCTGCACGTATTCAGTGGCGAACCACGGCGGCCTGCCGTCGGGATCGCAGTCGATGAGATGCAGGGTCCCTTCGGCGCCCATCTCGCGTAGTGCTTCGATCTCCCGGCGGAACAGACGGATCACGTATTCGTCCGACCAGAGATCGCGGCGCAGCACTTTCACCACGGCCAACATCGGCTCTTCGGTTCCCGGTTCACCGGTGCTGGCCAGGTAGACGGTGGCCATGCCGCCGGCGCCCAGGACGGCCAGCATGGTGAACGGCCCCAGATGCGGTGGATCGCCGTTGCCCAGGCTCATCATGTCCCCTTCACTCCCCCCTACTGAAAAGGACAAGAATTTCCATGGTGCGCTGCCGCCTCGCACGGTGATGCAAGAGAACTCCTGAGGCGACGAAATCCCTTCAGAAGCAGCGACAATACTTCAATAGGCACCCGCTTTTTACAGCACGGATGATCTACTGCAGAGTATGAAAGAAAGCGATTATCTGATACTTCAAGTTGATCGACATATTTCGCCTGCGACCGTGTGACGAGGCGGTGTTCAGCGAGCGGGGACGGCCATCGTGCGCGGAAGCCGCCGGGTCCGGCACGTGATGTCGAGGCTGCCGACCGTCCGGTGAGTGCCGTCCGGTCCTCACGGGGTTGCGTCCGGGCGCGCGCTACCGCGTGTACGCCGGCACGCCGTCACCGGCGTCGCCGCTCGGTGCGGTCTGCTCGGCCTTGCGGTCCAGGCGCAGGAGTACGGCGGTGTCGGGGCGCGGGAGGTGGACGGTGAGTCGGCCGTCGGCCGGGGACCAGGAGGCGGTGGCGTCCGCGGTGGAGGGATAGAGCACCGCGGGCCGCACCGAACTGCCGTGCAGGTGAGGGACGGTGAGGGTGCGGGTGTCGTCGCCGGCCGGTCCGCGCCGCCACACGGTGAGCAGTGTGGAGGTCCGGCCGCGCAACCCCTGGGCGATCCAGGTGTCGTCCCACGCGGGGAGGCCGAGGGGCCAGAACGGGAGGCCTGCGCCGATCTCGCCCCGGATGCCCTTGTAGACGTCGAGGCCTCGGCGGACGAGCCGGAGCTGGTCCTCGCTCATGCGGTCGAGGAAGCCGGACAGGTGGACGCGGCCCAGCAGGGCGCCGGTGACGGTGAAGGCGATCCGGTCGTCGCTGAAGTGGGGTTGGGGATAGGCCCACACGGCGGACTGCTCGGGGGTGACCGCGGTGGGGGCCGCCGCGGCGATGGGCGGGTAGCGCAGGGGGTCCTGCTGGTCGCTGGTGGACTGGACCTGGGTCACCGCCAGTTGCGCGTAGTCCATGCGCAGCCCTCCCGACCCGCAGTTCTCCAGGACGAGTTCCGGGTGACGGTCGAGCACGGAGCGGAGCCAGCCGAGGTGGGCGCGGTGGTGTCCGAGCAGACCGGCGCCGGCGCTGTGGCCGCCGCTGTCCGTGCCCGGACCGATGTTGACGTTGTAGTCGAGTTTGAGGTAGCCGACGCCCCAGTCGCCCACGAGCCGGTCCACGACCTGGTCGAGGTGGGCACGGGCGGCCGGGTGGCGCAGGTCCAGGTGGTGGCGCCCGTGTTCGGTGACGCGGATCCCGCCGCGCCGGAAGAACGCCTCGGGCGGCAGGGAGTGGGCCAAGGGGCTGCGTACGCCGATGACTTCCGGCTCCAGCCACAGGCCCGGGGTCATGCCGTGCCGTCTGACGGCGTCGAGGACCTGGGTGATGCCGCCGGGGAAGCGGCGGCGGGAGGCTTCCCAGGCGCCGACGGCGTCCCACCAGCCCTGGGCGTCGTCGTCGTACCAGCCGGCGTCGATGACGAAGACCTCGGCACCGGCGGCGCCGGCCGCCTCGACGAGCGGGAGGAGCTTGTCGGTGGTGGGGTCGCCCATCAGGGTGTTCATGTAGTCGTTGTAGATCACCGGGAGGGCGTGCAGGTCGGGGTGGTCGCGGCGGAAGTGACGCCGGTAGGCCGTGAGTTCGCCGAACGCGGTCTCCAGGCCACCGGATTCGGCGTGGACGAGGACGGCCGGTACGGTGGCGAACTCCTCGCCCGGCTTCAGTGTCTGCCGCCATTGGTGGTGGGCGTCGTCCGGGCCGAAGAGGGCGAGGTAGGCGGCGCCCTCCCGTTCGCCCGTCTCGAAGCGCCAGCCGGCGCTGGACTCGATCTGCCAGAGCCAGGCCCGGCCGGCCCGGTCGGTGAGCGCGCCCATCGGCAGATGACGTCCGGTGGACCAACTGCCCTGCGAGTAACGCTCGAAGGTGCCGCGGCCTTCGTGGCCGTGGGCGGACCGGTTCAGCCGGACGCTGCACTCGCGGAACGGTGCCTGCCGCCAGCGGCATTCGGCGAGCCAGTCGTTGTCCGCCCAGTGGAGGGTCAGGCCGTCGAGGGCGTCCGGGCCGCCCACCGCGTCGACGATGCCGCCCAGCGTCAGGGTGGACACGCTCTCCAACTGGAGCGCTTCCGCGCCCTCGTTGACGAGGCGTACCTGCGAGCGGACGTGTGCGGCGCCGGGTCGTGTCCGCAGGCCGACGTGGGCGGTCAGACCCGTGACCGGGTCGGTCAGCCGGATCGTGGTGCACTGGCCGCCGCCGTCCTCCGCGGTCTCGTGACCGCCGTAGGTCATGCGGTCGCCGATGGCGGTGTCGATGAAGCGCTCCCCCGACCAGGTGCGGCCGTGGCCTGTCGCGGTGACCTCGACCAGCGGTACCAGCCGGACCCACTCCTGACCCCGGGCCCCGAGCCTGACCGCCCCGCCGGCGTCCACGAGCACGTGCAGCCCGAGCACCGGGTGGGACCACAGCCGTCGCTCCCCGGCCGATGCGATGTCAGTGCTCAACACACTCCCCCGTCACGACGTCACCAGTGCTCTGCACACCTACCCGTCGGGGCTCGTCGGTGCTCAACACACTCCCCTGTCACAGCGCCGCCTGTGGTCGACGCTCCCCCGTCACGGTGCCGTCAGGGGCAGCGGGGCGAAGGTGTGGTGCTCCCAGAGGCGGCGGGAGGTCTCCTCCGGGTAGGCGGCCACCGTGGGTTCGGCGTCCAGGAGTTGGACGAGGTGCCGTTCGCCGTCGTACGCGGGCCAGCCGGGGTCGCCGGTGGTGGCGAACCCGGTCCACGCGGAGCGGAAGCGGGCGGACAGCGCCTCGGTCCCGGGTGACGGGGTGGCACCGACGAGCAGGGCGCCGAGACCGCCGTAGACGCCGAAGGTCAGGGGTATGTCCAGGCCGTGGCAGGCACCGAGGGCGCCGCCGTCGGCCGGGGCGGGCCAGGTGAGTTCGTACACGTGGGCCCGGCCGCCGCCGGTGACCTGCGCCTGTGCGAGGTGCAGGGAGGGCATGCGGAACAGCCAGTCGGACTGGACGAGTTCGAACAGGTACTCCGCGGAGGCGTCCGGGAATCCGGTGCGGTACGCCTGTTCCGCGTCCGGGCCGGGCCCGAACAGGCCGAGGGCGGTCGAGGCCATGGCCTCGTCCACCGTGCCGAGCAGTCCGCCGAGCAGGAGGAACAGGCGGTACTCGTCGCGGTTGTGGCCGGTGATCAGCTCGACGTCCCGCGCGGAGCCGCCTGCAAGTGCCTCCCACGGCGCGGTGGGCAGGACGTCGCCGTCGACGACGGGCGAGAAGGGGGTCGGGGTGTGGGCCACCGGGCCCCAGCGGTGCGCGAAATCACGCATCCGGGCGGTCAGCGCGGCCCCGGCGCCGGGCAGCTTGCGCGGATCCACCCCGGACAGGTCGGCGGCGGTCGGGCGCAGGCCGAGCCCCTCGCTCATGGCCTGGGCGATGTCCGCGGCCAGCTCTCCGGAGAAGTAGGTGCCCGGCACGCTCTGGGCGATGGCCCGCCGGAACAGTCCGCGGGCCCGTGGCATGGCCAGCAGAGCGGCGATGGACCCGGCGCCGGCCGACTCCCCGAAGACGGTGACCCGGTCGGGGTCGCCGCCGAAGGCCGTGATGTTCTCGCGCACCCATTCCAGGGCCGCGACCTGGTCGAGGAGTCCGCGGTTCGCGGGGGCGCCCTCGATCTGGAGGAACCCCTCGATGCCGACGCGGTAGTTGAGGGTGACGACGACCAGGTCGCCGTCCCGGGAGAGGCGGCTGCCGTCGTAGGCGGGGTCGTCGGTGGAGCCGAACTTGTAGGCGCCGCCGTAGATCCAGACCATGACCGGCCGGCGGGCGGCGGGGTCCGGCTCGGATGTCCAGACGTTGACCGTCAGCCAGTCGTCGTCGTCCGGGACGGGTACGGGCCGGGCGGCCTCGGGTCCGAGCGGCTCCTGCGGAGGCGGCGGGCCGAAGGTGAGGGCGTCGCGCACCCCGTCCCACGCCTCGACCCGACGCGGTGTGGCGAAGCGGGCGTCGCCCACCGGTGGCTGGGCGTAGGGGATGCCGCGGAAGATCGCGAGGCCGTTCTCCCGGTGCCCGCGGACCGTGCCCGTCGTGGTGGTGGCCTGCGGAAACTCAGCACTGCTCATGGTGACTCCTCGGCGAGCGACGGCCTACGTCGGCGCGGCCATCTTGCCCCGAAGTCTTTGAAGTATCAATCAGTCCGGTCTCGTGGTGTGGTGGGGCCGCCCCGGCCCAGGGGTCACGACCGGTCGCTCTCGTGCCCGGAGGCGTCGAACGCGTCGCGCTGACCGGTGGTCTCCTTCTGGTCCAGCTGAAGGATCTCGGGGTGATGGAGTTCGAAGGCGGGGGATTCGGAGCGGATGCGGGGCAGGGCGACGAAGTTGTGGCGGGGCGGCGGGCAGGAGGTGGCCCATTCCAGGCTACGGCCGTAGCCCCAGGGGTCGTCGACCTCGACGCGTTCGCCGTACCTGGCGGTCTTCCACACGTTGTAGAGGAACGGCAGGGTCGACAGGCCCAGCAGGAAGGCACCGATCGAGGAGATCGTGTTGAGCGTGGTGAAGCCGTCGGCGGCCAGGTAGTCGGCGTAGCGGCGGGGCATGCCCTCGGCGCCGAGCCAGTGCTGGACCAGGAAGGTGGTGTGGAAACCGACGAACAGCGTCCAGAAGTGGATCTTCTCCAGACGCATGTCGAGCATCCTGCCGGTCATCTTCGGCCACCAGAAACTGAAACCCCCGAACATCGCGAACACGATGGTGCCGAACAGCACGTAGTGGAAGTGGGCGACCACGAAGTAGGTGTCGGTCACCTGCCAGTCCAGCGGCGGTGAGCCCAGGATCACTCCCGTCAGACCACCGAACAGGAACGTCACCAGGAAGCCGGCCGCCCACAGCATCGGCGGCTCGAACGACAGCGAGCCCCTCCACATGGTGCCGATCCAGTTGAAGAACTTCACCCCGGTGGGCACCGCGATCAGATACGTCATGAAGGAGAAGAACGGCAGCAGCACCGCCCCGGTGGCGAACATGTGGTGCGCCCACACCGTCACCGACAGTCCCGCGATGGAGATCGTCGCCCCCACCAGCCCCATGTAGCCGAAGATCGGCTTGCGGGAGAACACCGGGATGATCTCCGTGATCACCCCGAAGAACGGCAGCGCCAGGATGTAGACCTCCGGATGCCCGAAGAACCAGAACAGGTGCTGCCACAGAATCGCCCCGCCGTACTGCGCGTCGAAGACATGCGCACCGAACTTGCGGTCCGCCTCCAGCGCCAGCAGCGCCGCCGCCAGGACGGGAAACGCCAGGAGCACCAGCACCGAGGTCAACAGCACGTTCCAGGTGAAGATCGGCATCCGGAACATCGTCATCCCCGGAGCCCGCATACAGATGATCGTGGTGACGAAGTTGACCGACCCGAGGATCGTGCCGAACCCGGCCAGCGCCAACCCCATGATCCACAGATCACCGCCGATGTATCCGGACCGGATCGGACCATTCAGCGGGGCGTACGCGGTCCAGCCGAAGTCCGCCGCCCCCTGCGGGGTGAGGAAGCTGCCCAGCACGATCAGGCCGCCGAACAGGAACAGCCAGTACGAGAACATGTTCAGCCGCGGAAACGCCACATCCGGCGAACCGATCTGCAACGGCATGATCGCGTTGGCGAACCCCGCGAACGTCGGCGTCGCGAACAGCAGCAACATGATCGTGCCGTGCATCGTGAACGCCTGGTTGTACTGCTCGCTGGAGAGCAACTGCAGCCCCGGACGCGCCAGTTCCGCCCGGATCGCCATCGCCAGCAGGCCACCCACCAGGAAGAACGCGAACGACGTGATCAGATACAGATGCCCGATCTTCTTGTGATCCGTCGTCGTCGCCCAGGACACGATCACCTGACCCCTGGTCCGCCTCGCCGTCGGGACCGGTGCCACCGGTTCAGTCACTGCCGCCATCGCATGTCCTTACCAGATGAACAAAGGGGACTGTTCGCGCTTTCCTCCCACGATGGCGTATCGGCGGAGTCGAACCCGCTCGCCACGCTGCCGGAGACCCATGGCGCGCTGTGTTCCCCGGCCGTCCCGACGTATTCCCCTTACTTCATCCGATTCCCCCGCGAATTCACCCGACGGTCGGCGCCGCTCCCGGTACGGCTGTGATCCGCGCGTGCTGCCCGTGACGGCACTGGACGAGCCGGTCGCGGAGCCCCATGCGGTCGGCGGCGGGGAAACGGCGGGCGCTCCCTGGTCGCCGGGCCGTTCAGAGGTGGAGGTGTCGTTGCATCCAGTCCGCGGCGGCCCGGCGGAACCGCCGGCGGTTGTCGGCGCGCAGGAAGTCGTGGCCCTCGTCGTGCAGGGTGAGGAGTTCCGCCGGCAGGCCCCGCTCACGGGCGGCCCGCACGAACTGCTCGGACTCCCCCGGCGGCACGTTGGTGTCGTGCTCCCCGTGCACCGCGAGCAACGGGACCCGCAGCGCGTCGACGCGGCTCATCGGCGAGAGGGCGCGCAGGAGTTCGCGGTCCCGCTCGGGATGGCCGTACTTGTGCGCGGCCGACTCCGCGATCCACGGCTCCGTACCCGCGAAGAAGGTCAGGAAGTCCGACATGCCACACACGGCGACGCCGGTACGGAACAGGTCCGGGTGCCGCACGAGGGAGGCGAACACCAGGTAGCCGCCGTAGGAGCGGCCCATGACCGCCAGCCGGGTCGGGTCGGCGGGGCCGGCCGTCACCGCGTGGGCCGCGCAGTCCGCCACGTCGTCGAGCGCGGCGAAGCGGCCGGCGCCCAGGTCGGCGTCCACGAACGACCTGCCGTGGCCGGAGGAGCCGCGGACGTCGGGGGCGAACACGTCCAGTCCGCGTCCGAGCAGCTCGTGGTAGAGCGGGTTGAACACCGGGCGTTCCTGCTCCTCGGGGCCGCCGTGCAGGTGGATCACGCAGGGCGCGGGCTCGTCCGCGGGGCGGCCGGGCGCCCTGTAGTACCAGCCGCTCAGGGGCAGTCCGTCCCGGGCGTCGAGGCGCAGGGGGACGGGCCGTACGGGCGGGCGGCCCGGCGGGACGGCGTCCTCGTCCCGGGAGGACCAGGGGGCGCGGAGCAGGGACACGCCTTCGTACTCCCACCACACACCCGGCCGGCGCTGCGACCCGGACAGCGCGAGCAGCAGGCGCCCCGGGCCGGCCGGCACGACGCGTGTCACGACCTCGTGGGGCAGGGGAACGGGCCTCGCCGGGCCCGTGACCTCGTCCGGGGCGTGAGACGTGTCGGGGAAGGTCTCGACGAGGTCGAGTTCGCTCGCTCCCTGGACGTTCCACGCGAGCGCCGCCGTACTGCCGTCCTGCGCGAAGGTCAGGAGTTCGAGGTCGCTGCCCTCGCGTTCGGTCACGACGGATGTGCCGCGCGGGCCGCCGTCGGTGTCCAGCGAGACGGCGAACAGGGCCGCGTACTCGCGGTCGGCGTTGCTGCGCAGCCACAGCGTCCGCGCGTCGGAGGAGAACCGGCCGATCCACGGGTCGCCGTCGGCGACGGGGAGCGTGCACGTCGTCACCGAGTCGGCGATGCGCCGGACGACCGCCTCGCGCCTGCCGCGCGGCCCCCGGCGCAGCAACGCGAGCGTGCCGTCGCGGCTCAGGTCGCACACGCGCAGGGTGGCGGCGTGCGCCTCCGTGGCGAGCAGCGCGGGGGACGCCAGACCGTCGGGGTCGATCAGATAGGCCGACAGACCACCATCCGGTGCGGCTTGGGGGACGGAGTGCGGTGGGGTCTGCGGAACACCGAGCGGGACGCCCTCGGGAATGCGCTGCGGGACGGCCTGCGGTACGGCTTGGGGGACGGTCCGGGGAACGCCTTGCGGAACGGTCCGCGGATCGGTTCGCGGTACGGCGAAGACCTCGGCGGTGATCTCCGAAGTGACCCCCGGCCAGGGCTGCGGCCGGGCTCCCGCACCGGACGTGCCCGCGTCCGGCGCCCCCGGCCACGGTGGCGCGGCCGTCCCCGGCCCCGCCGTGAGGCCGTACGGCGCGGTTCCTCGCCGTAGCTCGATCCTCGCACCCTCCCCCGGCGGCCACGGCCCCGCACCCGAACCCGGGTCATACGGCGTTCCGCCCAGGAGCGTCGCGTGGCCGTCGCGGTCGGCCCAGTCGGACGGGAGGCGGGTGCCGTAGGGGTGGCCGTCGGCCGGGCCGGGGTCCGGCGGGGTGGGTCCCGCGGCGGCCCGGGAGGTGCGGGCGGCCGGCTGGGCGACGGTGACGGCGACGGCCGAGCCGTCGTGCGCCCAGCAGCCCAGGTAGGCGGTGCTGTCGGGGTCGGCGCCGGCCAGGACGCGGCGTCCGGTGCCGTCGGGCCGTACGCACAGCACGCGGGAGTGCTCGCCGCCGCCCGGCGCGGTGGTGTAGGCGATCCAGCGGCCGTCCGGGGACCAGGACACCTCGGTGACGGGGTCCGGGGAGGAGTCGAGCAGCCGGACCTCGTCGCCGTCCACGGGCCCGGTCCACAGCTGGGGGACGCCGGAGCGGTCGCAGATGAACGCGACCCGGGTGCCGTCAGGATGGGCGGAGGGGTACCAGCAGCCGTGGGCGTGCAGCCGGGTCACGGCGTCGCGCGGGCCGGCCGCCTCGGGCAGGTGCAGCGGGACCGGGGCGGCGGAGCGGGCGGGATCACCGGCGTCCATGGGGCGGGCATCCGGCGGCGGTCCGTACGCCGAGGCGCCCGGGGAAGCGCCGAGCGCCCCCGGGTGCACGACGGCGGACGGCCGGGCGGGCGTCTGCCCGTGCGGGGCGCGCGCGGCCGGCCCGCCGGTCACTTGATCCCGTGCGTCTGCAGCCATATCTCCAGCAGAGCCACCTGCCACAGGGCGTTGGCCCCGCGCCTGGTCCGGTGTTCGTCGGGCGCCGCGAGGAGTTCGGCCACGTAGGACTCCTGGAAGAGGCCGCGCTGCCTGGCCTCGGGGGCCTGGAGTGCCTCGCGCACGCGCTGCAGGACGGGCCCCGCCATGTGCTTGATCGCGGGGACGGGGAAGTAGCCCTTGGGGCGGTCGACGACCTCGCGGGGCAGGATCTTGCGACCTGCCGCCTTCAGTACGCCCTTGCCGCCGTCGGCCAGCTTGAGCTCCGGTGGGCAGGCCGCGGCCAGTTCCACCAGTTCGTGGTCGAGGAACGGCACCCGGGCCTCCAGGCCCCACGCCATGGTCATGTTGTCCACCCGCTTGACCGGGTCGTCGACGAGCATGACGTGGGTGTCCAGCCGCAGGGCCGCGTCGAGCGCGGTCTGCGCGCCGGGTACCGCCATGTGCTCGCGGACGAAGCGGCCCGAGACGTCGTCGGCGGGCAGCATGTGGGGCTGGAGGATGCGGGCGAAGTCGGCGTGCGGCCGGTCGAAGTACGTGTCGGCGTACCGCTCCGGCTCTTCCGCACGGGAGACCTCGGCAAGGCGGGGGTACCAGTGGTAACCGGCGAACACCTCGTCGGCGCCCTGCCCGCTCTGCACGACCTTCACGTCCTTGGAGACCTGCTCGGACAGCAGGTAGAAGGCGACGACGTCGTGGCTGGTCATCGGTTCGCTCATCGCCGCGACGGCGCCGTCCAGGGCGTTGGACACCCGGTCGGAGGGCACCATCAGCCGGCGGTGGTCGGTGTCGAAGCGCCGGGCGACCAGGTCGGAGTAGCGGAACTCGTCGCCCTCCTCGCCGCCCTCCGACTCGAATCCCACACTGAACGTCATCAGGTCCTGCGCGCCCTCCTCCGCGAGCAGGGCGACGATCAGGCTGGAGTCAAGACCGCCCGACAGCAGGACACCGACCTGTACGTCGGAGACCGTGCGGCGGCGGACAGCCGTGCGCAGCGCCTCCAGGACCGCGTCCCGCCAGTCGTCCGCGTCCATGCCGGCGTGCTCGGCCCGGCGGGTGTAGGACGGCTGCCAGTAGCGGTGATCGCGGTGGGTGCCGTCCGGTTCGACGACCCGCACGGTGGCGGGCGGGAGCTTGCGTACGCCGTTCAGGACGGTGCGCGGCGCGGCCACCGTGGCGTGCCAGCTCAAGTACTGGTGGACGGCGACGGGGTCGAGCGAGGTGTCCACGTCCCCGGCGGCGAGCAGGGCCGGCAGCGAGGAGGCGAACCGCAGCCGCTCGGGCGTTCGCGCCAGATAGAGCGGCTTGATGCCGAGGCGGTCGCGCGCCAGCACCACCCGGCCGGTCCGGTGCTCGACGAGGGCGAAGGCGAACATGCCGTGGAAGTGCTCGACGCAGGCGGTTCCCCACTGCTGATAGGCCTTCAGGACGACCTCGGTGTCGGACGTCGAGGTGAAGCGGTGACCGAGAACCGTGAGTTCCTCGCGCAGTTGCCGGTAGTTGTAGACGCAGCCGTTGAAGACGCCGGTGATCTCGCCCGAGGCGTCGGTCATCGGCTGCGCTCCGAGGTCCGACAGGTCGATGATCTTCAGTCGCCGGTGTCCCAGCGCCACGGCGCCGCGCGTCCAGATGCCCCGGCCGTCGGGCCCGCGGTCGGCGAGCCGGTCACCCATGCGCTCGACGGCCCCGACGTCGGGGCGACGGCCGTCGAAACGGATCTCACCGCTCAGACCGCACACGAGGGGCCGCCTCCCTTCCGCACACCGTCGTCGACGCGTCGGCACGGGCGTGCCGTGTCGCGCCTTCCGGCCACGGACTGGATGCTGCTGGACATGACGGGATCTCTCCTGAACTCGTGGGTGGCGAGGGGATGTCGAGGGTGCGGGCCATGGTGGGCCGACGCCGCCGGTGCGCGGCGCGTGCGCGGGATGCTCGTTCCATGAGGTTCACCGGCCGGTCAGTGGCCGATCGCCTCCGGGGAGCCGGAGCCCAGGGAGGGCCCGCGTGCCGTTCGGGCGTGCGCGGACGGCACGGCGTCGCGCGCCGTGGTCGTCCGGCCGGGGCGCCGGCGTTCGCCGCGGGTCTCGGCGATCAGCAGGTCGACGCAGGCCAGCAGGTCCTCGTCGTGTGCGGTACGGAGCATGCGGCGGGCGGCGCTGCCTTCGGCGAGGGCGGCCTCGGTGAGCGCGTGGACGGTCTGCCAGTCGCCGCTGGCCTCCAGTGCGGGGCGCAGCCGGGCCAGCATCCCGGCGACCACCTGTGGTGCTGGTGCCTCCCTGCGGGTCTGGGGATGCACCAGGGTGCCTTCGAGGCCGGAGCGGGCGGCCCGCCAGGAGGCTCCGCGCAGCCACTCGTGGTGTCCGTCGCATCCGGCCGCACCGGGCTTCCGCAGCCGTTCGACGGCGTCGCTGACCAGGGCACGGAAGAGTCCGGCGATCAGGACGACGGTCTCAGCCCGTGGGCAGGCGTCACAGATGCGCAGTTCCAGGGTCCGCAGATGAGCGGAGGGGCGGACGTCGTAGTAGATCATTCCGGCGTCACTGATGATCCCGGCCCGGACGAGGTCCCGTACGGCCTTGTCGTACTCGTCGGCGTCGGCGTAGCAGCCGACCGGGCCCGCGGTGGGCCAGCGCTGCCACAGCAGGGTGCGCCAGCTGGCGTAGCCGGTGTCGGCGCCCTGCCAGAACGGTGAGCTGGCCGACAGCGCCAGCAGCACGGGCAGCCACGGGGAGACGGCGCACATGACGCGTACCGCCGTGTCCCGGTCGGGTATGTCCACGTGGATCTGGGCGCCGCAGATCAGTTGCTCGTCGGCGACCTTGCGGTACTCCTCGACCATGCGGCGGTAGCGGGCGTCGGCGGTGGGGCGCGCGGCGGCCGCGGGTGCCAGCGGTGCGGTGCCCGCGGCCACGACCGCGAGCCCGAGCGAGGAGGCCGCCGTGTCCAGCCGCCGCCGCGTCCTGGCCAGGTCGGTGTACAGGTCGTGGAGGCTGGTGTGGACCGCGCTGTTGGTCTCCACGGTGGACTGGTGCAGTTCTGACGTGAAGGTCTGCGAGGAGAGCCTTCGGAGGATCTGACCTGCACGCGGCACGAGCATTCCGCTCTCCACCTCCAGGACGTGGAACTCTTCCTCCACTCCGATACGCATGCTCACGGTCGCTCCTTGAGGTGTGGCCAGAACGCCTGCCCCCGTCCCAGGATCTCGCACCGGGGCGGACGCGGCAGCTTGTGACGGTTCACGGGTGCCCAGGGCACCGATCTTCACGCCTCTTCCTGCTCTTCTGAATCAAGTACCTCACCGATGAGCACGCGGGGTGCGGCGGCCCGGTCCGCACACGTCGTTTCGGACACGCCCACTACCCCGGATCGGCGGAGCCTCACCGGCCCGGAGGCCGTTCCCGGCCTCCCTTCGCCGGTCACCGGCGACTCATTGGGTTTCGGCCCGCGCAACCCGCTTCGGTGTCCCGACGTCCAACTCCACGACGGACGGTCGTCACTCACCGGGAGAGCACATGGCGAAGAAGGACCAGACGGCGGACGCGGCGGTGGAGAAGGACCGCGAGCGGTGGATGGCGCGTTTTCAGGTGAGGCTGGCCATGCAGCCGGGCGTGGACCGGGCGGTCGTGCTGCAGGCGGTCAAGGAGGTCACCACGCACTGCGCGGACACGCGGGCGCAGCCGCAGACCGCCTTCGGTGACCCGGACGCCTACGCCGTGCAGGCCGCCGCGCGACTGGTGCCGGCGGACCGCGCGGCGCGCGCGAGGCGGCACAACAGCGTGGTGGACGCGCTCGACTCCGTACTGAAGAGGGCCGGGGGCGTCGACGGTCTCTGATCCTCGCGAACCGGGGATGCCGCGTCTGCCGATCAGGTCCCCGAACAGGGCCGCGCGTTCCGCGACGCGGGCGGCGTCGGCCGGCACGGCCTACTGCTCGCCGCCCAGACGCCGGACGGACACCGGGACGTCCTCGCGTCCCCTGCCTGCCGTACGCCGCTCACCCGGCCCCGGTCGTCCAGCTGGACGACACCGGACGGCGGAAAAAAACAAAAAACCCCGGGAAAG